>NZ_JBFNPK010000003.1:0-216299 GCF_040812025.1 Alteromonas nitratireducens | reverse complement strand
CCAAAGCAACGGCTTCGCGCTTAAACTCTGGGGAATATTTTCTTCGCTTGGTCATAGACACTCCTTCTAGGCATAGTATGCCTCTTTATGGATGTGTCCGTAAAATCTGGGTAGAACCCTACACCAAAATGGTGTGGGATATCACACCGTTTTGGGATCTATTAAGATGTTAGGTGCTCTGGAGGTAGTTGACATGGAATGGTTTCTTGCAATATTTGAAAATGTCTCAGACAGGGCAAAGTTTTTCGCTATCTTTATCTCTTCCTTGGTAGCGATTTCTGTTGTCATTCTCAATAACTACTTTTCAAGAAAGACAGCGCGAAGAACCTTAGATATTGAAAAGCTAGAGTTAATGTATCAGGAACTATTAAATTTCCGTACCAAGTCAAAGGCTTTCATCAAAAAGTTATATACAAAAGAAGAACAAACTGAAGAGCTACGTGAATTAATGAAAAGCGCTGTAAACTCTCTCGAGCCCTTAGAAGTCATAGCAACACTTCATTTTCCAGATATTAAACTTGATTCCGAAAAGATCTCGGAAAATATCATCAAGATGTATAACGACCTTATTCCAACTCGTTACAAGGGCGGAGACGACTGGTATGAAAAGGAAAGAGATTGCTATCAGTATATCAGCAATGTTTTTGAATCAATTTCTACTCAATGCGTTAAACAGATGAAAAGTAGTCGCCATTAGCTACACGCACCTAACAAACAACTATTGACGCTCACTGCGTTCGCTGGGACACAAACACGTAGGCTCCCGTCGCTTCGCTCCTTATTTTAGCCTACGTATTTGCGCCCCAAAGTTGGGTGTTATATTCTTAAGGAGTAAGAATGGATTTCTCGAAAGCCTTCCAAAACATTCAGGGCTCAGTGGTAAATGTGCTGGCATTAAATGCACAAAACATCCCAGTTTCATCGGGTAGTGGAGTGATTATAGGAAGCGGGAATTTAGTTCTTACTTGTGCACATTGTATCATTCCCAATACAACGACTATTGCTAGATTTTCTGGTGCAAATAACGGTCAAATCGCAACAGTTGTATTCCAAGATCAGCAATCTGATATTGCATTATTACAGTTCCAGCAGCCAATCGGTTCTCCCGCGGTAATTCGCTCTTCTTCATCGGTATTAATTGGGCATGAAGCTTTTGTCGTAGGGTTTCCGAACAATATTGACAAAATCACTGCTCTATCAGCGAATATTGCTGGTTTCGAACCTGATAATGGCTTTGAGCTAATTAGATTAGATGCATCTGTAAATCACGGAAACTCAGGTGGACCGCTATTCAATGCAAATGGAGAGCTAGTTGGTATTGTTAACGCTAAGCATGGCTCGTTATCAAACTTCTTGCACCAAGTACAAAGTGCCCAGCCAGGAGCTATGGTATCTATTGGCGGTATTGATCCAGTTAAAGCTATCCAGCAATTAATATCTGAAATGCAGCGTAATCTTAATCTGGGTATAGGGTACGCAATACCAACAGATCATATAGGAACATTAAATAATCAAGTTCAGGGGCTAATCCAGCCATGAATATAACAAGTCAATTAACTTCGCGCCTACGGCGCCGGACGCAGAAAAGCTGCGCCGGTTATTGAGGCGTTATGTTCTAGTCAGATAAAAAATACAAGGAATATATTAAATGCCTATAGTTACAATTCAACAATCTCCTGGCCGCACAAAAAAACAAAGGGATATTTTGATAAAAAAAATAACTGAAGCTTTTGAAGAGGCTTACGATTTATCTCCAGAAGCTGTAACCGTCTTTTTTCAAAACTATGATGATTCTCACTGGGGTAAGGGTGGGTCATTGCATGAAGACAGGACGAAGAAATAACATCGAACATAACAAGGCACTTAACACGTTCCCTGTGGTCACTGGGTCAAAAACTTGGGGCGGCTCCGCCATTCTCGCCCCAAGCCTTTGCCCGTTAGCTTTGCGTTATACGGAGAAATTGAGATTGAAGAACGTTGAAGCTATTTTAGTTAATTCCTTTACTGCGAATGGAACGGGTGGAAACCCTGCGGGTGTTGTGCTTGACGCCGATTATTTGTCGAACGAAGAAAAATTACAAATAGCACAAGTTGTTGGTTATTCGGAAACTGCATTTGTATCTCGCGATAATGAAGCTGATTTTGAGGTGTCCTTTTTTACCGTAACAGGTGAAGTTGATTTCTGTGGACACGCTACATTAGCTGCATTTTCAGTAATGTATCAAGACGGAATCATAAGTGAAGGTAAATACGTTCAAAGGACTAAAGCAGGTTTACTTGTCGTAACCATAGAGACAAGCGGTCTTGTCGTCATGGATCAGAAGTTACCAGAATACGGTGCACAGTTCAGTTATGAACTTATATCGGAGTTAGTCGTGTTAGACTCGAAAGTCCTTGAGTCTACACGGTTGCCGATTGAGGTTGTTTCAACAGGTTTACCCGATATTATTGTCCCAGTCCCATATGGGTATCTCGATAAAATTCAAGTGAATGAAAATCTAACCATTAATTTCTGTAAAAGGCATGAAGTAATTGGTATTCATGCTTTTGAGTTATGTGAAAAAACAAACATGGTTACAGCAAGCTGTCGTAACTTCGCTCCACTGTTTGGTATTTCCGAGGAATCAGCGACGGGGAGTGCGAGTGGTGCATTAGCGTGTTACCTAACTAAACACCTTTTTAATACACATTCGAATAGTTTTGTTTTCGAACAAGGTTGGGCAATGAAATGTATTTCAAAAATTACCGCGTCTGTAGATTCAAACGAGCAAGGTATTATTAAGGTTAGAGTTGGTGGTTTCGCTCACAAAATTGGACGGCGGGAAATCTCCGTATAACAAAGCGTTTAAGAGTGATTCCAAACGCTTGCCAGTTTCGCTTCGCTCACAGTATGGCAAGCGCTTGTCACACCTTAACGCAGCGTTATGTGCTTTGAGCAAGAAACCATGGAGTTTTAATGGGAGCGTGGGAATCATTAAGTGAACGAACTCAAGATATCTATCGAGATCTTGGAACTCGTAATCCTAAGGTTATTAAAAAATTAAAAACAAAGCACTTGGAAAATGCCATTCGAGAATCTCAATTCGTCGGTTATGACAATGGCAGTCCATTTAGTTGGCTCATGTTCGAGTATGAACGGAGGAAAAATCAAAGAAATTGGTGGTTAGGCTTTGCTGCGGTTGTTGTTGCTGTAATTGGTGTAATTGTCGCAGTCTTATCATTAATAGGCATTAGTACTTAAATAATAAGCTGGTATTTGCTAATAATTGGAATGATAACAATGGACTTATCTGAACTCTTAGCTCTCTCTTCTGTTGTAATAGCACTCTCAGCTATGGGGGTGGCTGTATGGCAGGGATATTTAACTAGAAAACATAATCGATTGTCAGTTAAACCAAAGCTTCAAGTTAACACTGACACTCGAGACGGACTCCTTTATACACTGGAAAATCAAGGGTTGGGACCAGCAGTTATTGAGTCATTTAGTATTCACTACAATGACATAGTCATCGAAAACCCTTATGAAGAACCATTCCAGAAAATCTTCGAAGAACTCGAGGTTGATCCATTTGAAAAGATGTTTAATTTTGAGTTTCACTTACCTACGAAAGGTACAACTTACAAAGCTGGTTTTGAGAAGCGACTTCTTCAAATAAACCCCGTTATTGAAGAATTTGATGAAAAAGTTACGCAAATAATAAGAAATAAGATAACCATGAAAATTAGGTATACATGTATGTACGGTAAAGACAGTATAGAGGTCTTAGTGGGAGGCACATAACAAACCACTCAAGGCTCTCGCTTCGCTCGCTGGGACGCTAACACATGGGCTGCGTCACTCCGTTCCTAATTTTAGCCCATGTGTTATCGCCCCTTAGTGGGAAGTTATGCACCAAAGCGTAAATGATTTACATCCATACTTTTATGAAGAATTCTTATAATAAGAATTTCCTGGCTACCAGTTTGCTTGTAGAAAATAACATGACTACCTTGCGGAAACTTTCTGTATCCGTCTCTTATTTCCTCGCAGCTTTTACCGATATCAGGATTTTCAGACAACATCCAAAATGAATCATCGAACTGCTTTAGGTATACATTACGCTGTTCCCGCCCCCATTTCCGTTGCGTAAATAACGCGATGTCTTTTAAATCGGATTTGCGAGTACAGTTAACTTAAATGGTTTCACTCTTTTAATTCACCATCTAGTTCTGATATCAGGTGCTCAAGGTCGTATTCAGCCTCGCCGCTTTCTTCACCTGCTACAAGTAATTGACGCAAAGTGTTTAATTTGGTCTCCTGCGTTTCCAGCAACCGAAGAGCTGAACGAATTACTTCGCTCGCTGAACCATATCGACCAGTTTGAATTTGACTAGTAATAAAGCTATCAAAATGGTCTCCAAGGGTAATGCTGGTATTTTTAGCCATTTGCTTTCTCCGAGTACCAATATATACCTAACTATGGTATTTGCGCCCTGTAAGTCAATAGCGCATAACAAACGACTATGGCTTACGCTTGCTGGAACACAAACACGCGTAGCGCTCCTTATTGCAAAGTAAACTAACCAAAGGAATCAATCACAATGGAAGTTGTTGCTCAGAAAATTTCAAAAAAATCTCTCTTTACACTGTTATTTATTGGCTTCACTGCCGGCCTGAGTATTTTTGCCATTATTTGCGGTATCGCTGCTTTTTTCGGCGCTGAGACCATTCAATGGAATGGTGTACACAGAACAGGTGTCGAAGGGTTATTGTATGGTTTCATCATGGGGCCATTTTTAGGGCTGCTATTTGCCTGTTTTATGTGGTTGTTCATCACACCTGGTTTGTGGGTTTACTCCTTCTTTCGCCCTATCAGAGTGACCTTTAAACATTGTCAGAATGAACAGTCAGACCTTGTTTAACAACGCTGGCATGGTCTCGTACACTCCGCTGGTCCGCTACCGGCGCGTTTAGTCAAGGGAATGACAATGAAGTATCAGGGAAAGCTAACCAACTGGAATGACGATAAAGGCTACGGATTTGTAGCGCCAAACGGTGGCGGCGACACCGCCTTTGTTCACATTTCAGCCTTTAGCCGCCCCTCTCGTCGGCCTGCAGACGGCGATATCATCATTTATGAGCCGGTGGCCACACCAGAGGGAAAACTTAACGCGGTTAATGCGCGGCTTGCCGCCGACCGGCGAAAGCCCCGGCAGGTAACGCGTCAGTCATCCCCTATCGCGCTTTACATTGCCGCGGGCTATTTCGTGGGATTGCTCATACTTACCGCCATGAACCGGCTGCCACTGCACGTGCCGGCTTTCTGTTTCATGCTGAGCGTGCTCACGTTCGGGGTGTATGCTCTGGACAAGTCTGCAGCCAGACGACAGCGGCGGCGAGTACCCGAAGCGCACCTGCATTTACTGGGTCTGGCGGGCGGCTGGCCCGGCGCGCTTATTGCCCGGCGACGGTTACGCCACAAGTCGGTCAAACAGCCCTTTCGCCGCGTGTTCTGGGTAACGGTGATTATCAACCTGACCGCCCTGTGGTGGCTTACCGGCGAACCGGGTCAGGCGTGGCTGAACAGCCTGGTTAGCGTTTAACCATTGGCAAAATCAACACAACGCGCTTTACTGTGAATAAGATTGATGAAACGGAGGTCGTAATGATGCGCGTTATGCTGCGTTTGCTGTTACTGGTTATTCTGTCGGGCAGCGCGTGCGCTGCCCATGCGCAATCGGCTGGCGTGCTGTCAGCGGAACAGTCTGATCCGCGCGTGCTGGGCTGGATGCAGGGCTCACCGCCCCCGGCAGATAAGCTGATTATGCAGCCACAGTCTGACTATTTCAGCTTTCCCAAGCTGCGCTGGACGGTGTGTCATATTCGCGAACTGCTTCCCACCCGCCAGGTCAGCCGTGGTCTGGGCTCAGCCTGGTCTTTTGACTACGCGCTGGACCCGAACATTGACGCGCTCACCTTCACGCCGACCGGCACTACAGACACCATGACCTGGAAAGCGGCACTGTCGGCTAACTACACCGATGGCGTACTCATTCTGCATCAGGGCAAAGTGGTATATGAGCGCTATTCTGGCTGTCTGGAAGAAGAGGGCAAACATGCCGCCATGTCCATGACCAAGTCGCTGACCGGTCTGTTGGCCGAGCTGTTAATTGCTGACGGACGCCTGGACGACACCGCCCTGGTCAGCACGATTGTGCCGGAACTGAAAGACAGCGCGTTTGGCGACGCCACCGTACGTCAGGTGATGGACATGACAACCGCGCTTGATTACAGCGAAGATTATGCCGACCCGAATGCCGGGATATGGCAGTACTCGGCGGCGGCCAGCCCCCTGCCCAAACCACCCGGTTATACCGGCCCCAACGGCTATTTTGACTACCTCGCGACGGTAAAAAAGCAGGGCGAGCATGGTGTTGCCTTTGGCTATAAAACCATTAACACCGACGCACTGGGCTGGATTGTGTCACGGGTGGCAGGTCAGGATCTTACGTCGCTGCTTAGCCAGCGCCTCTGGCGGCCCATGGGCGCAGAGCAGGACGCGTACATGACCGTGGATGCAAAAGGAACCCCGTTTGCCGGCGGTGGACTGAGCGCCAGCCTGCGCGATATGGGCAAGCTTGGCCTGCTGATGCTGAATAAAGGTGAAATTAACGGCCAGCGTGTGTTTCCGGCGTCGGTGGTCGACGCCATCAGGCAGGGCGGCGACAAACAGGCGTTTGCACAGGCCGGCTATAGGTCGCTTACCGGCGGCAGCTATCGCAGCATGTGGTGGCTGTTTCACAATAACAATCAGGCGTATGCCGCGCGCGGTGTGCACGGCCAGACCATTTATATCGACCCGGCCGCCGACATGGTCATTGTGCGACTGGCATCGTTTCCGTCTGCAAAAAATAGCTATATCGATCCCACCTCGCTGCCCGCCTACCAGGCCGTGGCGGACTACCTGATGCGCCGGTAGTGGCACGGACACGCGCTTCCGAAAAAACGCAGAGCAGTGCTATAGTGGCATTGTATTAACGCGCAGACCGTCAGCTTACGCAGCCCGGCAGGCAGCAAAGCGGGTCGCGCTGACACCTGATTTCGGAGACGTTATGACCAATAAAATTATCGGTATTGTTCTGGTGGTGGCCGGCATTGCCGCCATTGTGTGGGGCTACAACATTTATGATTCTGTCAGTTCACAGGTTACCCGCACCTTAAACGGCGAGACCCCGATGGAGGCCTGGGCAGGCATGATTGGCGGCGCCGTGGCCGTGTTAATTGGCCTGACCCGCCTGGTGAAATAACCCATGCAGTTGCCACTGTTTCAGGTTGATGCGTTTGCCAGTCAGCCGTTTGCCGGTAATCCGGCGGCGGTGTGCCCGCTGGACGACTGGCTACCGGATCACGTACTGCAGGCCATTGCCGAAGAGAACAATCTGTCGGAAACGGCATTTTTCGTAGCGTGTGAGGGTGGCTTTCATATTCGCTGGTTCACGCCGGTGGCTGAAGTCGATTTATGCGGGCATGCCACGCTGGCAGCCGCCTTCGTTATTTTTACCGAGTTCGACACAGCGCACAACGAACTGGTGTTTCAGTCGCGTTCCGGTCCACTTAAAGTGACACGCGATGGCCACAGGCTGGTTCTGGATTTTCCTGCCCAGCCCCCCACGCTGTGTGCGGTGCCCGATGCCATTACCCGCGCTTTCGCTGCCGAACCGGTGGCATGTCTGGCTGGCGAGGATTACCTGGTAGTATTTGACAGTGAAGACGCCATTCGGGCGGCGGCACCGGATATGGCAGCGCTCGCAAGCCTTGACCGGCGCGGCGTGATCATCACCGCGCTGCGCAATGATAACGCCTTTGTGTCGCGCTTTTTTGTGCCTAAACTGGGGATCAGTGAGGATCCGGTGACCGGCTCGGCCCATACTCAGCTAACCCCCTACTGGGCGGCACAAACCGGCAATACCGATTTTATTGCACATCAGTTGTCCCGGCGCGGGGGCGAACTGCACTGCTCCATTAAGGGTGACAGAGTGCTTATTGCCGGGCAGGCAGTAAAATACCTGACCGGGACCATTACCATACCGCACTAGCTGAGCAGGCCGGCCGCAGGGCCGGCTGTCAGCCTGCATAAGGAGGTTTCTGCAATGAAACGCTACACATTGTTCGCGCTGTTTGCCACCCTGTTTACCCTTGGCGTACGGGCAAACACCGACATCCCGGAGGCGCTGACATCGCTGAAAAACTTTCAGCAAAATACGCCCGAACTGGTCAGTTCCGGTTTACCAGACGCAAGCCACTTTGCCGCGTTAAAGGCCATGGGGGTGACCCGCGTCATCGACCTTATCCCTGGCGATCGCAGTGACGAGCAGGCTGTCGTGTCGGGCCTGGGGTTGACCTACCACAACGTGCCTGTCATCTGGGAAAACCCGACCGTCGGGAACTTCCGGCAGTATGTTTCCTACATGCAGCAGGATGGTGCGGCGCCCGGAAAAACGCTGACCCATTGCAAGCTGAACTGGCGCGGCGCGGTATTTACCTATCTGTACCGGGTTACCGAACTGGGCCAGTCAGACGCCGAAGCCAAACAGGATCTGCTCAGCGTGTGGACGCCCAATGACACCTGGCAGGCATTTATTGATAAGGTAAAAGCTGACGCGGGCGTGTCTGACTAATGGGTGCCTCCTGCCCGCCTGTTATGGCCTGTCCACCGCAATCACAAAGGGAAATGCCGGTATGAAAATCTGGGTCGACGCCGATGCGTGTCCGGTTGCTATTAAGCAAATTCTGTTTCGCGCCGCAGACAGAACAAAAACGCCCGTCACGCTGGTGTCTAACCACCCGTTAAGCACCCCACCGTCCAGGTTTATTACTCATGTCCAGGTGGAAAAGGGCTTTGACGTGGCCGACAACGAAATTGTGCGGCGCTGCAGCAAGGAAGATTTGGTGATCACCAGCGACATTCCGCTGGCCAGTGAAGTGGTGGCACTGGGTGCCCTTGCTCTTAGTCCGCGCGGCGAGTTGTTTACCAAAGAAAATATTCGTTCGCGCCTGAACATACGTGATTTTATGGAAACCCTGCGCAGTTCCGGGGTGCAAACCGGTGGTCCGTCAACATTAAGTGCCGCCGAAAAGCAGGCTTTCGGCAATCAGCTGGACAAATGGCTGGCCACCAACCAGCCTGGAAGATGACGCATACGTTGATACAGAACAAGGACATGGCCGGTTTGGCTGGACAAGTGGCGGCCGGATGACTTTACTCACAAAGTCACCGATAAGGAGAACACCATGACCATTACACATCGCCACGGCCTGTCTATTGGCATTGAACGCGAAGACAGCGACTTTTTTGTTACCATGAAAGCCATTGGCACGCTCACCCATGCCGACTACGAAACCATCACGCCCATGCTCGACGCTGCGCTGGCAGAAGTTAAAACACCCCACATCCGCATGTTTCTGGATGCGACCGAGTTTGAAGGCTGGGAGGCCCGCGCGGCCTGGGACGACTTTAAGCTGGGTCTGAAGCACGGCCGCGAGTTCGACAAAATTGCCATTTATGGCAGCAAACCCTGGCATAAACTCATGGCCACCATTGGCAACTGGTTTGTCTCGGGCAAGGTCGAATTTTTTGATGACATTAAAGCCGCCATGCAGTGGTTAAACAGCCAGTGAGTAAGACGCTGCACAGTGAACAACATCTGGCGCTGTTCGATTTTGACGGTACGCTGACCCATACCGACACCTATACCCGTTTTGTGCTGCAGGTTGCGCCGCTTCACGGCTTGCTGCTGGCCGCACCGGAAGATGTTCGGTAACCCTATTGTCATACATTTATACTGGTCTTAGTCGCACGATTCAGTATGATAAACAGGCAATCCACACAATCTGACACAAGGAGGTTTTATGCGTAATCTGTACAAATCATTGGTTGCATCACTGCTGTTAACGCTGGCGTTTGTCGCACAGGCAGACCCGGGCGAAGCGTCCATGACCCAGTGGCTGTCACTGGTGGATGCGGGGCAGTATCAGGAAAGCTGGGAAGCGTCTTCGCCTTTTTTTCAGCAACAAATCAGCGCCGACAAATGGCAACAGGCCCTGACCATGGTACGTGCGCCCCTCGGTGCCGTCGAATCCCGTGAAATCGCCGCGCGCCAAGCCGTGGACAATATTCCCGGCGCCCCCGCGGGCAGTTATGTGGTGTACACCTTAAATACCGCGTTTGCAAACATGCCATCGGCCACCGAAACCATCACCATTGTCGAGGACAACGCGTCGTGGAAAGTGGTGGGGTATTTTATTCGATAATCCATATTGGGGCAGCAGGGCGCTGCCCCAATGGCTCAGGCGTTACGCCTCAACACGGAAAACCAGACCGGCATGGCTGGTCAGCCGCGTGATAATCGCATCACCAAAGGCCGCGGCAGGCGTATAGAAGCCTCCCTTCAGATCAACGTCTTTACTCAGGCACAGCGCACATTCAAAAATCATTTTACTGGTTGAGCCATAGCCCGGATCTTTGTCGCCTTTGACGGACAACGCCAGCGTTTGTCCGTTGTCGGCTTTGCCGGTAAACAGGATGTCATAGTAACCGGTCTCGCGCTCTTCTTTGCTCGGACCTTCACCCGGTTTTGGCGCATCGTCACTGGCCAGCGAGTTATCATTTGCCACATGTTTAGCCATTGCCTCACCCTTCTCGCCAGGACCGGTCATCATCATTTCATCGTACTCAAAGGTCTCACCATAGCGGTAGCCCATCAGGTAGTTACTGCGATGGATGTTTTTGGTGTTGATGGTTGCCATGATAAACGGCGCAACCCAGGTTCCCAGCTCCTCATCGAAGTACGGCTTATTGCCGTCAGGCTGCGGATGCGCGTGCGCCATGTCTGCCAGCGAGAACGGGTCTTTGAGCACCTTCATGACGGCCTTATCCTTGTAGGCCGCTGCCATGGTGGCCTTCAGGCTGGCCGCTGTGCCGCCCGAGAACCGTCCTTTCATCTGACGTACCCGGCCTTTAATGTACTTGACCGGTGCGCCGGTTTGTTCCATTGCCCGCTGCTGCAGTGCATAAACACCAAGATCAAAGGGGACCGAGTCAAACCCGCAGGAGAACACAATGGCGGCCCCGCTTTCCTGTGCCTGCGAGCCGTATTTGTCAATCATCTGGTGCATCCAGGCTGGCTCACCACACAAATCGACATAGCCGGTGCCGTTTTTCACACACGCGGCCAGCAGTTTCTCACCGTACAGCTGATATGGCCCGACTGTCGTCAGTACCACACGGGTGCGCGCGGTCAGGCTGTCAAGCGCTGCCTCGTCATCGCCGTCAGCCACCAGCACCGGCAGCGACAGGCCCAGACTGGCATTTAACCCATCCAGCTTGTCCTTGCTGCGTCCGGCCAGCGCCACTTTTACCGCCGGATCATTGGTGTAAGCCTGCTGATAATATTCTGCTACCAGCTGGCCGGTAAACCCGGTCGCGCCGTACAGTACAACATCAAATTCACGTTCATTTGCCATAGTGTTCTCCTTGTTGATGTGGTGTAAGCCTACACCGGCAATGACATCAGGATTATTTTTTTAACGAATAAACGGTTATTGATGCATTGATGGATCACCGGCGCACCCTAACCTGCGTTTTGTTTTTAACAATGGTAAGCTTAGCGCGTTGTTGAAATTCAGGATCGTCTTATGCTTACTCGCTCTGTCTACACTGATATTCTTGCTGTTGCCGCCGTTGCGCTGCTGATCGCGCTCAGTGTGATGTGGACGGAAGCGAAAAAAGAGGTAATTTACCTATGTGGCAACTTTACCCAGGGCGTGTCCAGAGACAGTGTCATAACGCAGCTTGATACCGCCAACTTCCTCACTTATCAGAGCCAGGTCATGGCCGTTGGCAGCATGATGATTGTGCGCAGCCCGCTGCATCTTGATAACCTGCACTGCCGCATCCACTTCACCCGCGGCGATCGTGTGGCTCACGCCGAAGTCAGATTTTAGGCCCGGCTGTACCATGGTGGTGCAACGTTTACATGGCAGCAACAGTGCATTCACTGACCGCTAAAGAGTCGTAAAGTAAGCCATACCTTTGCCCGCCTAAGGCCCTGATTTAATTGACCTGGCAACCTGTAAGCCCTTGCCTGACAACGTATAATTACGGTTTAGTTCTTACAGGGAGTGACAGGCATGCCGATAGCAAAACACAGTGTCGTTGAAGATATTTTCGCGTTAGTGTGCGCCGGGTTATTTGTTGCCTTTGGTGTGCATCTTTTTCAGTCACAGGATCTGATGGTCGGCGGTGCCGCCGGTCTGGCGCTGTTGGGAACCTACGCCTTCTCAGCCAACTTCGGTCTGATTTTTTTCCTTATCAATCTGCCGTTTTATGCGCTGGCATGGACGCAAATCAGCCGCCGGTTCACCATTAACACCTTTGTCTCGGTGACGACCGTATCGGTGCTGTCTGAACAATTACCCCGGTTTGTTGATATCAGCCACGCAAACCCGCTGTTTGCGGCGGTATTTGGCGGCATTCTGATTGGTGTGGGCATGCTTATCATGTTTCGTCATGCGTCCAGCCTTGGTGGTGTGGGGATCCTTGCGTTCTTTTTGCAGGCCAAATACAACCTTCGCGCCGGGTATTTCCAGTTGGCGGTAGACAGCCTGATTTTGCTGAGCTCACTGTTCTTCATTGCGTGGCCACTGGTGCTGATTTCTATTCTGGCCGCTGTCTGTCTGAACATGGTGATTTCACTTAACCATCGACCGGAGCGCTATGAGCCCAAAAAGAAAGAGGCCGCCGCACCGGTAATGACTAATACGCCGCATCCACAAAACGGGTAATGGCCACCACGTGGTGCCGGCTTAGCCGAGCACCACATCCAGCCCCATCATCAGCACAAAGCCCAGCAACAGATAATGGTGGCAAGGTTCTGATTGCCGCCCTGGTGGGTCTCGGGAATGATTTCGTCACTGATGATAAACAGCATGGCACCGGCCGCCATCGCCAGTGCCCAGGGCATAAACGCTGATGCTGAAGATACCGCCAGTGCCCCGATCAGGCCGCCTACCGGCTCCACCAGCCCGGAGCCAATACCAATCAACGCACTGTTAAGCGGACGATAACCGACCGAGCGCAGCGCCACCGCAACCGCCAGCCCTTCTGGTACGTTCTGCAACCCTATGCCCAGTGCCAGCGTAATGCCGTTGTTAACTTCGCCGCCCGCGAATCCAACCCCAACAGCCAGCCCTTCAGGAAAATTATGCAGGGTGATGGCAATCACAAACAGCCAGATCTGACTGAGCCTGGCATCGGTTTTACCATCCGGGCCACTGATAAAGTGTTCATGTGGCGCACACTGATGGATAACAAACAGTCCGAGCGCGCCAAGCAAAACGCCACCACCGGCAATCAGCGCGCTCAACGACGCACTGCCGTAGCCTGACTCAGCGTGCGTCAGTGCCGGCAGTAACAGCGAGAAAAACGTGGCAGCCAGCATGATCCCCGCCGCCAGACTCAGCAGCGCATCTTCAGCCCGGCGCGACAGGGACCTGACAGCCAGAACGCCCAGACTGCCCACAGCCGTGCCCAATGACGCACACAGGCTGGCCATAACTCCCATGATGACAATGTCGGATGGTGTCATTGATGCTCTTTTTTCAAACCTCTCACAGATGTATACCAGTCAGGGGCAGAAATCGCTCAAAATGGCCCGAAGCAGTGAAAGCGCAGGAAGGGGAAGCTGACTTCACTACAAAACCCTCTGCCGCAAGGATGCGGCAGCGGAGCCCCCATGGATGGATTTACGACGTGTTTTGTCGGGAAGTCAGCTCCCCCCTATGGCGGCGTATTGTGCCGTGACTGCTAGCGGTAACGCACAATCCGGGGCACGCGGGCAGAAACGCGGGTCATCAGCTCGTACCCAATGGTGCCGGCGTGCCGGGCAACCTCATCAATCAGGATATTCTCACCCCACAGTTCGACCCGGTCACCGGGCTTTACATCGGGAATGTCAGTCACGTCGATGGTGATCATATCCATCGACACCCGGCCTGCGAGACCGGCGACCTGGCCGTTCACCATTACCGGTGTGCCGTTCGGGCAGTGACGCGGGTATCCGTCGGCGTACCCAATGCCCACCGTGGCAATCACACTGTCGCGGGACGCCGTCCAGGCCTGACCGTAGCCGACGGTCTCCCCCTTTGGCACAGTGCGCAGTGCAATAATACTGGAGCGCAATGTCATGGCAGGCTTTAGCGGCGCGCAGCCTTGTGGCAGTGCCGGACCACTGCCAAACAGCGCCACGCCAAGTCGGTTCCAGTGTCCCCGGCTGTCGGGCCAGGCAATAGTGGCCGGTGAATTAGCAATGCTGACCGGCAGGCCAGCCTTTTTTGCAACTGCAGCAAACGCGTCAAGCTGCTGGCGGGTGAAATCAGAGTCGATGTCATCGGCACTCGCCAGGTGGGTCACCAGCACGGTTTCCTCATCAATCACCCCGGCATAACGACGCAGCATGTCTGGTACCACGTCGAGCGCGAAACCAAGACGGTGCATGCCGCTGTCTACTTTTATCCAGACCGCAGGACGGGACGCGTCATCACATTCGCTGGCCCACTGCAGCTGCTGCTCGCTGTGCATCACCATAATGCAGTTGTTCTGACGGGCCAGACGGCATTCACGCATCTGATGCGGGCCTTCCAGCACCACAATCGGCGCCGTGATCCCGGCTTCGCGCAGCGTAATGGCCTCTTCGATAATGGCCACCGCAAAACGGGGTGACAACTCGCGCAGAATGCGGGCAACGCTGACCGCACCATGACCGTAGGCATCGGCTTTAATCACGGCCATATTCTGGCTGTCAGGCGCCAGGGCTTTTAACACGTGAAAATTGTCGATGATGGCATCGGCATGGATGATTGCCTGCGTTTGTCTGCTCACGGTACTGCGCTGTCCTCAATCTGAATTTGCGGCAAGTGTACCATGACGCCCGCCGCGTGGAAGGGGGAATTGAGAGTATACAAAGGCGCGCCAATCCCTTAAGGTGACTCGCAGAGTGACTATTCTGAAAGACAACGCTGTAATCATGACGACTTCTTCTGAACCCGTAACCGTTGCCTCGCTTGATGCCCTGATTTCCGAAGGCCGAAATCCCGACACGATGGACATTGACACCCTGCCGGTGGAGACCATTCTGGCCCGTATTAACCATGAAGATGCCAACGTCGCCCCTGCCGTGTCAGACGTGATCCCGCAAATTGCGGATGTGGTCGATGCAGCGACCGTGGCACTGTCCGGTCACGGCCGGCTGATTTATGTGGGCGCGGGCACCAGCGGCCGGCTTGGTATTCTGGATGCCGTAGAATGCCGTCCGACCTTCAGCGTACCCGACGGACTGGTTATTGGCGTTATTGCAGGCGGTGAGCAAGCGCTTACTCATGCTATTGAAGGGGCAGAAGATAATGCCCAGCAGGGCGGACTTGATCTGGCCGCACTGTCGCTGACCTCAGAAGATGTTGTGGTTGGCCTGTCTGCCAGTGGCCGTACGCCGTATGTCAGTGGTGCCCTCGCCTTTGCCCGTCAGCGCGGCTGCGTGACAGCCGCGATTGCCTGCAGTCATCATGCCGCCATTTTTGAGCACGCCGACATTACCCTGCCGGTCATTGTCGGCCCCGAATGTTTAACCGGATCTACCCGGATGAAGTCAGGCACCGCGCAAAAGCTGATCCTGAATATGATCAGCACTGCCACCATGATTCGGCTGGGCAAAACCTATCAGAACCTGATGGTTGACGTAAACGCTACCAATGAGAAGCTGAAAGCCCGGGCCGTGCGCATCGTAATGCAGGCCACCGACTGTGACGAGCAGACCGCGCGGGATACCCTGCAGGCTGCCGGTAATCACACCAAAACTGCCATCCTCATGCTACTGACCGGCTGCAGTGCCAGCGAGGCTGCCGACAGGCTGGTCAGACAAAACGGGTTTCTGCGTAAGGCGGTCACCGACTGATGCGCCTGTTGCTGCTGACATGTGCACTGTGCCTGTCATGGCTGTGTCAGGCCGTCACTGTGGGTGCCGACCGTTTTGACCACTATCTGCCGCTGCTTGAGGGTAAACGGGTGGCACTGGTGGTCAATCCGACATCGCAGACCCGGGATGGCCATTTACTGGATGCGCTTCTCGCGCGGGGTATTCACGTCACTGCCATTATGTCGCCGGAACACGGCTTCAGAGGCACGGCGTCTGCCGGACAAAAGGTGGAAGACGGTACAGATCCGGCAACCGGTTTACCGGTGTACTCGCTGTACGGCAGTACCAAAAAGCCCACCGCCGGTATGCTCGCGCAGACCGACGTGCTGGTATTTGATATTCAGGATGTCGGCGCCCGCTTTTACACCTATTTATCGACCCTGCACTATGTCATGGAGGCGGCTGCACAAGCCGGTAAAGCGCTGGTCGTACTCGATCGCCCCAATCCCAATGGAGCGTATGTGGCAGGCCCTGTGCTGGACCCGGCATTCCGGTCTTTTGTGGGTATGCACCCCATCCCGGTGCTGCACGGTATGACATTGGGAGAACTGGCCAGCATGATCCGCGGTGAGGGGTGGATTGATAAGGCCGGGGCGCTGTCACTGACCGTGATCCCGGTGGCTGACTATAAACGCACACAGCCCTATTCATTGCCTGTGGCGCCCTCGCCTAACCTGCCCGGTGATGATGCCATTCGGCTGTATCCCAGCCTGTGTCTGTTTGAAGGAACCGCAGTCAGTGTCGGCAGAGGCACACCCTATCCCTTTACCCTGATAGGCCATGACAAGGTCGTGCTGGGCAATAACGCGATTGCCGTTGTGCCAAACGCCGGTGCCGTCTCGCCCAAACTGGATGGCACCGTGCTGCATGCCCGGCGACTGCAAAGCAGTTCCATTCACGGCTTTGATATCAGCCTGCTGGTTTCGGCCTACCAGCAGTTTACCGGCGCAGGCGAGCCTTTCTTTACCCACCCGGCCTTTTTCGACAAGCTGGCCGGAACCGACACCCTGCGCCAGGCCATTGAGCGCGGCGAGTCAGCTGCCGCAATCACTGCGCGCTGGCAGTCAGACCTGGCGGCATTTATTGAACGCCGCGCGCCCTATCTGCTTTACCCTGAGGACACCGCGCAGAATGGTCACTAATGCCCTTCATGCATTTACCCGCAAGGTCAGCCGGTTGTTACCGGCCAAACAGGTTGTCACCGGCCTGGCAGAGCGCCTCGCGCTGTCCGTAGATGCCAGCTTTTACAGCAAGACGCCGGCGCTGATTGTGTATGTGCACAACACGCAAACCATGCAGGACGTTATCCGGCTGGCAAACAGCCACCGTGTCGCGCTGACCTTCCGGGCAGCTGGCACCAGTCTGTCAGGCCAGGCCATCACCGATCAGGTGCTGGTCATGCTGACGCCTGACTGGCAGCACCATGAGATTATCGACGAGGGTAAGCAGATTACCCTGGCCCCCGGCATTATCGGTGCGAAGGCCAACCGGCTGCTTGCACCATACAAGCGCAAAATCGGACCGGACCCGGCGTCTATTAACAGCTGCAAAATTGGCGGCATCGCGGCGAACAATGCCTCGGGCATGTGCTGTGGCGTGCGCAATAACAGTTACCACACGCTTACCAATATGACGCTGATTCTGGCGGACGGCACACGGCTCGACACCCGGGATGCTGAAAGTGTCAGGGCGTTCCGGCAATCACATGCGGGCCTGCTCGCAGCACTTTCTTCCCTTGCTGGGGACGTGAGAAGCGATTCGTCGCTGAGTGAGCGGATCCGACACCAGTACCGCCTTAAAAATACCATGGGCTATGGCCTGAATGCGCTGCTCGATTTTACCGATCCGGTGGAGATACTGACCCACCTTATGATCGGCTCTGAAGGCACGCTGGGCTTTATTGCTGATATCACCTATCGCACCATTGCGTTACCTCAGGCCCGCCAGACCGGCTTATTTCTGTTTTCGTCGGCACGGGTAGCCTGTGAGGCGATCCCGATGCTGTCACAGTTCCATGCGGATGCGGTAGAGCTGATGGACACCCGTGCCCTGCGTGCGGTCAGTCCGCTGTTAACGCCGTTTTACACAGGTAGCATCCGTGATGGTAACGTTGCCCTGCTGATTGAGTTTGGCGCAGCATCTTCGCAGGCACTGGATAACGTACTTGCTGACGTCAACGCGCACCTGGCCCCGCTGATCGCACAGGGCGACATGCACATTATGCAGCCGTTTACCGCCGACCCGTCGACCATCGATGCGCTCTGGCATATCCGTAAGGGGCTGTTTCCTGCGGTGGGCGCGGTGCGCGATACCGGCACAACCGTGATCATCGAAGATGTGGCATTTGCACTGGACTCACTGGCCGACGGCCTCGATGCGCTGACCGCACTGTTCACCACCCACCAGATTAATGATGCGATTATTTTTGGCCATGCGCTGGACGGTAACCTGCACTTTGTCTTCAGCCAGAGCATGGACGCCGATGCCATTGCCCGTTATGACACGTTTATGCAGGATGTGGCCACACTGGTGACGGTAAAGTTCAATGGCAGCCTAAAAGCAGAACACGGCACCGGGCGAAATATGGCGCCGTTCCTTTCTCATCAGTGGGGAGAGGATGGCGTTGCGGTAATGCGCCGCATCAAGCAGTGTCTGGATCCGGCCGGGATCCTGAATCCGGGCGTGATACTGAATGACGATCCTAAGGCCCATATCAGGGACGTGAAAGCGCTGCCCGCCGTGGATGAACGCGTCGATAAATGCATCGAATGTGGGTTTTGCGAGGCCAGCTGTCCATCATCACACTATACCCTGTCCCCCCGTCAGCGCATTGCACTGATGCGCCGCGCACAATCGCTGGAACCGGCTGCCCGCCATGAGGTCGATTCAGCAACATCCTCACTGGTGCGCGATAGCTGCGCCGCAACGGGCATGTGTGCACCAGCCTGTCCGGTCGGTATTAATACCGGCGACTGGGTAACAACGCTGCGCCAGCAACAGGCGAAGCACGGCGCACTGGCGCGGTTTACCGCGCAGCACTATGGCAGCATCACTGCGCTTGCCCGTGGCGCGGTATCGGTTACTAAGACCCTGTCTGATGCACTGGGCAGCACTGTTACAGAAAGCGCCACCCGCTCGCTGAACCGTCTGACCCACCATCGTATCCCGGTGTTCATTCAGGAAATATCCGGGGCGGGAGACGCAGTATCAGCCCGCACAGCACCCCGGCCCGATGCGGTGTACGTGCCTGCCTGTCCGGCTCGCCTTTTCGGTGACAAAAATAGTGAGCATTCACTTACCGATGTTGTTTTGCAACTGGCAGAAAAGGCGGGGCTCACGCTGGTGATCCCTGAGGGGCTGAACGACGCCTGTTGTGGGCAGCCGTTTGATTCGAAGGGCTATCCCGGGGCCGGTGATATCACCCGGGCATCATTAAAAGCCATTCTGGATAAGGCCACCGACAACGGTCGCCTGCCGGTGGTGATGGACGCCAGCCCGTGTGCAAGCACCTGGAGCAACCATTGTAACGGCAAAACATTTGAACTAAGTGAATACTTACTTTCTTTTATTGTGCCGCGGATAAAAATCACGCCGACAGACGCGCCCGTCATGTTACATGTTACCTGTTCGTCGCGGCAGTCTGCTTCAGGGAACGCCCTGCGCACGCTCACTCACCTGTGCTCGACGCACGTCAGCGAGCCTGACGACATTCAGTGCTGTGGATTTGCCGGCGACAAGGGGCTGCTGCTACCCGACCTGAACAAGGCGGCACTGGCGTCGCTGCGCGAGCAGGTTCCGCCGGGCTGTCAGCAGGGGGTGTCAAATTCGATGACCTGTGAACTGGGTCTGACCCGTCATAGTGGCGTGCGCTATCGCCACATTGCGTTTTTACTCAACGCCGTCAGTCAGCCGTTAACGCGCTGAGCCGGCCACCGACACCGGCAGCGTGCCACTGGCTTTTACCTTGCCGGTCAATACCTCAGCCAGCGCGCGAAACACCCGGTTGCCGGTTTCACCCGACAGATTGTCAGGGTTAACGTGATAGTCGTAGGTGGCAAGCACGTCGCTGGCCTCCTGCATGAACATCGTGGCACTGTAAGGCGCCCGCATCGCCACAAAAACTACCGGCTGCCCTGTTTGTGCGGCACGACCGGCCACCTGCTGTAACCATTGATGCTGCTCGCTCAGGCTGGCCCGCGGGCGCACCGGATCCAGTCCCCCCATTTCATAAAAGGCATGCTGCGGCGAAATATCACCGATGATAACGTAGTCGCTTTTCATCAGCGCCAACTGCCAGCGCGGCTCAGCCGGGATCTGATGGTACGCCAGACAATCGGTGTTGCTGACGCCGGCAGCAGACAGGGCCGACACCATCGCAACACAGCGTGCACTGTCTGGCATCAGAATTAACCAGCGTTTGCGCGCCGACAGCGGCAACTGCCCTGAGGTTTTAATCGCCGTCACTGACGCGCGGGACACCTGCTCTGCCAGCAGACGATTTGAGGTTTGCGGCAGCAACGCGGTGGCGCGACTCAGTCTTGCTGAGAGCGGCTGGCTGACAAACTGTCCGGCATCAAACATACGCTTAACCTGATTTATCCGGGTCAGTGAGGTGCTGATCTGTGCCTTGTCGTCTTTGCCTGACAACGTACCGGCGACCTCATTCAGCAAGGCGTCAAATGCGGCTATGTCATCCGCTGATGTGACCTTTTGCGGCATCAGCGCGATGTCCACGCCCGCCCGAAAAGCGTGGATGAGGGCCTGCTGTGGTGCAAAAAAGTTGGCAATACCGGCCATGTCCATGGCATCTGAGACAATCAGCCCGGTGAAGCCGATGTCTTTTCTCAGCACCCCCTGCAGCAGCGTTTTTGACATGGTTGCTGGCACGGTCATCACCTCGCCGTTTTTATTGGTCAGCGTGGTACTGTCCAGCGCCGGAAACTGGATATGTGCGGTCATCACCATCGCCGGCTGCGCATTACGGATAACCCGGGCAAACGGAAACAGCTCATTACGGCGCAGCGCATCGGCAGCGTGCTGCACCTGTGGCAAACCGGTATGGCTGTCGATGTGGGTATCACCGTGACCGGGAAAATGTTTTACCGCACTGATAATGCCGCCGGTCTGCATCGCGCGCACCGTGGCTTCACCCAGCTGTGCGACAACCTGTGGCGACTCGCCGTAGCTGCGCACATTGATCACCGGATTGTCCGGGTTGGTATTCACATCCAGTGACGGCGCAAAATTAACGTTAAAGCCGGTTAGCCTGAGCGTGGACGCCTGGCCGGTTGCCACATCACGGGCGAATTTTACCCCCTGGCTGGCATAGGTCGCCCCCAGCGCCATGTTGCCGGCAAAACGCTCCGCCATGCTATCCGGCAGGCGGGCAACCCGTCCTCCTTCCTGATCCACACCGATAAACAGCGGCGGCAGACCGGCCGCTTTGACGATGGACTGCAACGTATAGTTGAGGGTGACCAGTTGCGGAATATCGACAATGTTTTCTGAAAACAGGATCACGCCGCCCACACCACTGCGGGTGAGCAGGTGGGTAATGGCCGCGCGGTTGGCGTCGGTCACCCGGGTAAAGGGGGTGCGGCACGGCGACGGCGACGGTTCACTGCAAAAATAACGCAGATCCAGCATCACCTTCTGGCCAATCTGTTGCGCAGGCGTCAGGTCACGCGCCAGCGTAGCGCCAGTAAAACACAGGAGTAATAAGACTAGGACGGGTCGAAACAGCATAATCGGCAGCATAATGATTTTATCCGCCATGCTACCGCATCACAGCACAAGAAAGAAACGCCACGCAGGGACTGATATTCATAGCTAATTTCGATGACTTAGAAGAAATCGTCACTGGTACTGGCCGGCGCAAATAGGTAGGCTTGTCGTTTAGTTGTCGCATCCGACTGTGATCACCGTTCACAAGGTAAAAAGAAGAAAATATGGACTGGTTGTCAATTATCCCGCCCCTGGTCGCCATTGTCGTCGTATTCTGGAAGAAAGAGGTCATTCTGGCCCTGCTGCTGGCCGTGCTGTCGGCAGAAGCCCTGCTGTTGCTGACCGGTGACGGGAATATCCTGTTGTCTCCTGTCACCTCCATTGAGCGGGTCATCGACACCGCGTCCAGTCCCGGCAACACCCGTGTACTGATTTTTTCCGTGCTGGTAGGGGCGCTGCTGGCATATATCCGCGACTCCGGCGGCGTGACCGCAACGGTGGACATGCTGGTGCGCCGCGGCGTTGCCAAAAGCCGCAAGCAGGTTGGCGGTATCACCATGTTTACCGGTATCGCGGTGTTTATTGAGTCCAATTTAAGTGTGCTGACCGCTGGTATTTTTGCCCGTGGCCTGTTCGACAAGTTTTCCATGAGTCGGGCCCGGCTGGCATATATCATTGACAGCACCAGCGCACCGGTCTGCATTCTTATTCTGCTGAACGGCTGGGGTGCCTTTATTCTGTCGCTGCTGGATGGATACTCGCTGTCAGAAACCTCTGCGTCCATTTTATGGGGTACCGTACCGCTCAACTTCTATGCCCTGTTCACCCTTGCCATTGTTGCCTGGACCATTGCCCGCGACAAAGTCCACGGCCCGATGAAACAGGCCGAAGAAGAACATCGTACCGCCATGCACGCGCCAGAGGCCGAACCGGCAACCAAAGCCCGGTTTATGCTGGTCCCGCTTATCACTATGGTGGTCAGTATGGTGGGCTTTATGCTGTGGACCGGTAACGGCAGTCTGGCGCAGGGCAGTGGCAGCAAATCTGTACTGTATGCCACAGCGCTGGCGACCGCCGTCGCCTACGCCCTGCTGCTTTTGCATAAGCGCTTTACCCATACAGAAGCGGTGCATATTGGCTTTAAGGGAATGGGCGAGCTACTGCCACTGGTCACCATTGTGCTGTTGTCGCTGACGCTCGGAAACAGCCTGAAAGTGCTTGGCACCGGCGTTTTTGTTGCCGGTATTGTGGGTGAATTCCTGCCACTGGTGCTGATTGTTCCCATGCTGTTTCTGGCGGGGGCCGTGATGAGCTTTACGACCGGCACCTCGTGGGGCACATTCGCCATTCTGGTGCCCATTGGCGTACCGCTTATCCAGGCGCTTGGCCTGCCGCCATCGCTGGTCATTGCCGCGATCCTGGGAGGCGGTATCTTTGGTGACCACTGCTCACCTATTTCGGATACGACAGCAGTGTCGTCACTGGCTGCCGGCTGTGACGTACTCACCCATGTCAAAACCCAGTTGCCGTATGCGCTTGTCGCCGGCGTCATGACCCTGATAGCCTATTTCATTGCCAGCCTTATTATGATTGGGTAACCAGATGAAACTGATAGCCTTTGTTTTTTCTGTCGTTTTTGTTGTCAGCGCCTGTGGCGCACTGTCGCCTGTCCCCCCGGCACGAGAGCAGGCCGTGGCTATGCCTGACACCTTCAGTGCTGACGCCGCTATGGCGGTACTACAGGATGGGGGAAATGCGGTAGATGCAGCTATCGCCGCACAGTTTGTGCTGGCTGTCACACTACCGGAAGCCGGTAATCTCGGTGGCGGTGGCTTTATGACGCTGACCATGAACGGTCAGCCCTATTTTCTGGATTACCGGGAAAAGGCCCCTGGGCTGGCGCACCGGGATATGTACCTGGACGAGAACGGTGACGTGATTGCCGAAGACTCACTGTATGGTGCGAAAGCGTCGGGCGTGCCGGGTACGGTTGCCGGGATGTGGGCCGCCCACAAAAAATTCGGTTCCCTGCCCTGGGCACGCCTGGTTGAGCCGGCCATCCAACTGGCACGCAATGGCTTTATCGTACCCGAAGGTCTGGCGGATAATGCCCGGTATTTTGTTAAGAAAACCCGCGAAAAAGGGCTGCAGAACAACTTTGCGACCTATTTCGGTAAACTGACTGCCGGCAAACAGTTCGTTCAGCCGGCGCTTGCCAACACGCTTGAGCATATTCGTGACCAGGGACGCGACGGCTTCTATCAGGGGCCGGTGGCAGACCTGCTTGTTGCGTTTATGCAGGCCCATGACGGGCTTATCAGCCATGATGATCTGACACGTTATGAGGCAAAGTGGCGCGCCCCTCTTAAGGTCAACTGGCGTGGCTTTGAGATTATCACTGCGCCGCCGCCAAGCTCGGGGGGGATTGCGGTCATACAGTGGCTGCGTATGCTTGACGAGTATGCCCGCCACCATGCGCTGCCCGCGCACAATTCAGTGCAATACCTGCATGTGATGGCTGAAATTGGTAAACGGGTCTTTGCTGACCGCGCCGAGTACCTTGGCGATCCGGACTTTGTGACTGTGCCGGTGGACGCGCTGATCAGTGCGCCATATTTCGCGCGCCGTGCCAGTGAAATAAACCCGGATGCTATTTCTCCGTCAGAGCCGGTTGAGCCGGGACTGATTGAAAGTGAGGACACCACGCACTTCTCGGTAATGGACAAGTGGGGTAATGCGGTAGCCAATACCACCACCCTCAACCTGACCTTCGGCAGTGGTATGGTGGTTGATGGAGCAGGCTTTTTGCTGAATGACGAGATGGATGACTTTAGCGCCAAGCCCGGTGTGCCTAATTTCTTCGGAGCCATTGGCGGTGATGCCAATGCGATAGAAGCTGACAAACGTATGCTCTCTTCCATGACACCAACACTGGTAAAGCAGGACGGTGATGTTGTCCTGGTGACTGGCTCGCCTGGCGGTACTACCATTATCTCATCGGTCGCACAGTCGGTTATCAATGCCATGTGGTATGAAATGGACGCCCAGCAGAGCGTTAATGCGCCGCGCTTTCATCACCAGTTGTGGCCTAAGGATACCCTGCGCATGCATCCGGGGTTTGACGCCTCAACGCGCACTCGTCTGCGTGAGATGGGGTATGTGCTGGATGACCGCCGGTTTGGCGATGTACACCTTATCAAACGCACTGAGGATGGCCTTGATGCGGCATCGGAAAAAAGTGGTCGTGGCAAGGCTATTGTTCTGAAAGAAAAGTAAGTGCTTACTGGGGAAGTGGGTGCTTACTGGGGGAGAGGTACAGCAACTCCCCCCTGAATGATGCTATGACGTGGCGTGTGGCTGTCGCCCATGCCTAGTAAGAGTCCGGATTGTAGATACCGTTATATTTTCGTGTTCCGTCCCGTTTCCAGAACTCAATAGCAGGCACCTGGTTCTCCCACACGTCGGTCGCATTCCAGGTAAATTCGTTTTTATAGCGGGCGTCGAAGAACTCCGCCTCATAATGGCTGTTGTCTCTGCTCTCTTTGAAAAACAGATTACTGCCTTTGGAAATAATCACTTCCGCCTGACTCAGAAACTGAATTTGCCGGCGGGTAATGATTTTGCAAATAGGTTCATCCGGATCCGCGGGGTACAGTGACGACACAATGGCCCGTTCGATTTCGCCGGAATCCTGCTGAATAACATAAATGCCTGCACCTAACGGGAAGCGGCCAACCATTTTCAGAAACGCCTTCACGTATTCGGCTTTGTACGTGTTTTCAAGTCTGCCCTGATCGAGGATGTCGTAGGCCCGATAGATCTGACGGTAATCAAACTCTTCTTTTGTCGACAGCAGGAACGACGCGTAGGTCATAGGAATACGCAGCAAATCACCAAGCTCATCCTGACTGACCTTAACCGACTTCAGAATTTTCAGCATAAACACCAGCTGACGCTTTTCTTCGCTGACGAAGGCATCGCGCTGCTCCTTGGTGTTGAACCGCACCGACGGGATCCCAATGCCCAGTTTCAGGTAGTCTGACGTTTTCTTGTCGACGATATCGAGCAGCCGGGTCCGTTCTTCATGACTGAGCTTACGATAGCGGTCATGGCCCAGCACGTTATTGGCTTCCGGGCTATGCATACCAATAGACTGCAACAACGCCGCTTTGGCAATCGGGCGCAGGATCCGTTCGCGGTACGCCATCTTAATGTCTGACGGCATTGGCTCAGGGCCCGCAGACGCGTTTTCCTCGGCGCCGGTTTTGTCCGCCATCAGGCTGTAGGTTTTGCCATCACTGAACACTTTCGCCAGTTCATCGTTGAGGAATTTGTTGCTGAACTGATGGGTCGTTCTGACCTCTTCAAACAAGGCAATCGCCAGGGCCGTCACATAAATGGGTTTGTATTTTTCGTTGCGAATATGCCGGACTTTCTCTTGTGGAGACGGCGTTGACAGCGCAATGGTGCCCAGAAACTGACTGAAAATACGCTCCCCGTTCAGCAGGTCCAGCATGTGATCGGTGAGGTGATCCAGGTGCTCATAGCGCTTGTTACTTTCAATGCGCAGGCGCTCTTCCATGGCTTTTAATTCGTTGTCACTGCTAGCCTGCTGTGCGACCAGTCTGGCCATATAACGCTGTGCCGACGGCTGTCCTTTGATTGTTGGATACTTGCCTTTTTCCTTGCGGTACTTCTCTATGAAGTCAATCTGGTCCTGGTAGGTCTTTACCTTGTGTTTTAACAGCGTGATTTGCTTGTAATCTGTCAGGTAGTTTTCGAAAAAACTCTCTGCATCTTTAACCAGTTCACGATAGCTTTGGCGGTAGTTAGAGATTTTGCGCGATATTTCGCTGACCATGGTGGGAATTTGGGACAGTTTTTCCTCAGCCCCGGACGGTTTATTCGGTTTGGATTTACTATCAAGCAGCATCTATTCCCACACTTTTATTATTTGGGGATGGTCTGGCATCGCCATCCACCCCTTTTTTTGTTTACGTCGCAAACAGCTGATCCATCGATCTGAACGCTTTGAATTCCAGCGCATTACCACACGGGTCACGAAAAAACAGGGTTGCCTGCTCTCCCGGCTGGCCGGCGAAACGAATATACGGCGCAATAATAAATTCGGTTCCCGCCGCTTCGAGTTTTTCCGCCAGCGTTCGCCAGCTGTCCATATCCAGTACAACACCGAAATGCGGCACCGGCACGGCGTGATGGTCAACGCTGTTATGCTCAGGCGGCGACGGCATCCGGGCGACTTTATGGGTGACCAGCTGATGCCCGAAAAAGTTCCAGTCTATCCACTGCGTATCGCTACGCCCTTTCTCACACCCGAGCAGCTCACCGTAGAACGCCTCGGCATCGTCAAGTGAAGTCACCGGTATCGCCAGGTGAAACGGTTGCGGCATAGTTACCTCTCCTGCGTATTACAACAGCTTTTTAAGCAGTGCCTGTTTTAGTTTGGTATACGGCGCATAACGGAACGCAACATCCAGTGCGAAGCTGCGCTTCATCACCGTTTTCAGGTGACTGAAGGTATCAAAACCTGCCTGGCCGTGATAACTGCCCATGCCGCTGTTACCGACCCCGCCAAACGGCAGCTCAGGGTTTGTCATAAACAGCATAGTATCATTAATACACACATTACCGGCACTGGTCTGCGCCAATACCCGCTGCTGCAGTTGCTCATCATCAGTAAACAGGTACAGCGCCAGCGGCTTCGGGCGCGCACGCACGCGCTCGATGGCGTCATCCATCGACGCAACCGGGACAATTGGCAGGATGGGACCAAAGATTTCCTCCTGCATCACGGCAGCATCTACCGGCGGGTCCATGACCAGGGTAGGCTCCATACCCCGTCCCGCCTCATCCACGCGACCGCCGGCAACCACATCCACGCCATCCAGGTAATGCTGCAGCCGGCTGAGGTGTCTGGCATTGATTATACGCCCGTAATCCGGCGACTGCAGCGGGTTATCACCATACTGCTTTTTCAGTTCGGCTTTGATGGCATCGATAAGCGCAGACATAAACTCACGCTCCACCAGTACATAATCAGGGGCAATGCAGGTTTGTCCTGCATTCATCCATTTACCCCACACAATGCGCCTGGCTGTGACCGCAAGATTGGTGCGCTTATCCACCAGACACGGGCTTTTTCCACCCAGTTCCAGTGTCACCGGTGTCAGGTGTTCAGATGCTGCGCGCATGACAATTTTACCGACCGCTTCGCCGCCGGTATAAAAGATATGATCCCACTTACAGCGCAGCAGTGCCGTGGTTTCGTCTTTGGCACCTTCCACTACTGCCACTGCCGAGGTGTCCATGTACTGCGGAATCAGTGTTGCCAGCAGAGTGGATGTCGCGGCAGCCAGTTCAGAGGGTTTCAGCACAGCGCAGTTGCCCGCGGCCAGCGCTGCCACATAGGGCGCCAGCACCAGCTGTAACGGATAGTTCCAGGCGCCGATAATCAGCACCGTGCCGAGCGGCTCAGGTAACTGATAACTGCTGCCCGGCCAGGCAACCAGTGGCGTGGATACCTTGCGCGGCTTCTGCCACTTACCCAGGTGTTTCTGGGTGTGACGAATATCATTGAGCAGAAAACCGATCTCTGAGGTCCAGGCTTCCATGTCACACTTTTTAAGATCCGAGTCCAGTGCACGTTTAATCGCATCAACATTCTCGGTCAGCATCCGCTCAAGTGCACTTAATTGTTCACGTCGCCAGTCCAGTGAACGGGTTTTGCCCGATGCAAAGGCGGCATTGAGGTTATCAACCAGCGGCTGCATGGACGGGATCGCGGTTTCGTCGGGATTATGCATGGTGTGGATCGTAGCCAAGACAGACTCCTTGCCAGGGCGTTGTGATTAGTAGCTTATGATCTTTGAGAATAGTGGAGTCGCAGGCGCTTGGCAACCCTGTTAATTCGGGCGCTATAGGAAAACAGCCTGCACGGAGCAGGCTGTGGATAACTCTGGTGATAAGCTTTGGATCAGCTGTGATCCGATCGCTGATCAGGCGTCGTACGGGTGACGTAAGACGATGGTTTCGTTACGATCAGGGCCGGTAGAGATGATGTCCACCGGCACACCGGTGATCTGCTCCAGGCGCGTAATGTAGTTTTTTGCCGCCTGTGGCAGGTCATCGTAACGGGTTACACCGAAAGTCGTCTCTTTCCAACCAGGCATTTCTTCATACACAGGCGTCACCAGATCGTAACCGTCTGCCGCCATCGGGGGGACGTCTTTGACATTACCATCCGCGTCTTTGTAACCCACGCAGATTTGCAGGGTTTCCAGGCCATCCAGGACATCCAGCTTGGTCAGACAGAAACCGGTAATCGAGTTAATCTGTACCGCACGCTTCATCGCAACTGCGTCAAACCAACCGGTACGACGTTTACGTCCGGTGGTCGCACCGAACTCATGACCTTTCACACCCAGATGCTCACCGACATCGCAATCCAGCTCAGTCGGGAACGGACCGGACCCGACACGGGTGGTGTACGCCTTAACAATACCCAGAACATAATCTAGGTTCATCGGACCAAAACCGGCACCGGTAGCAACACCGCCTACGGTGGTATTTGATGAGGTCACATAAGGATAGGTACCGTGATCGATGTCCAGCAGTGTGCCCTGTGCACCTTCAAACATGATAGGCAGACCGGCGCGGTGTGCTTTGTCGAGTTCATCAGTCACATCCACTACCATCGCACGCAGGATGTCGGCAATGGCCAGCGCGTCTTTCAGGGTTTTGTCATAATCTACAGCGTCTTCACCATAGTACTGGGTCAGCGTGAAGTTATGTACATCCAGCACTTCTTTCAGCTTGGCAGCGAAATCGTCGGCATTAAACAAATCACCCACACGCAGTGCACGACGCGCGACTTTGTCTTCGTAAGCCGGACCAATGCCACGCCCCGTGGTACCGATTGCCTTGCTGCCACGCGCTTTTTCACGCGCGACATCCAGCGCAATATGGTAAGGCAGAATAAGTGGACAGGCTTCGCTGATCTTCAGACGTTCACGCACCGGTACGCCACGCTCTTCCAGCATGGTAATTTCGGTCATCAGTGCGTCCGGGCTCAGCACAACGCCATTACCGATAATACAGGTAACGTTGTCACGTAAGATGCCGGAAGGGATGAGATGCAGGACGGTTTTTTCACCGTCGATTACCAGGGTATGACCCGCATTGTGACCGCCCTGATAGCGGACCACGTACTTTGCGCGATCGGTGAGAAGGTCTACGACTTTTCCTTTACCCTCGTCACCCCATTGGGTGCCGAGTACCACTACGTTCTTTGCCATGAATCACAGGTGTAAAAAAATTAGGCGTGGATTCTACAAAATTATCGACGCCTGATCATCTTTTTTGTGTGCAAAAATGCAGCGAATTCAATGGCTGAACGAGAAACGACGGCAAATCAGCGACTTGTCAGATAGTAGAGACTGACCACACCCATGATCACCAGAATGCCGCCAATTTGCCTGAGCTGGTTGGAAGGCTGCTGACTGATGCGCAGCAGATACAGCCGCCAGCGGTCAGGAAACAATAGCGGCCCCAGTCCTTCAATGATGCACACCAGCGCAATGGCTGACCATAACCACTCCATCATCAGACCTCGCCGTTGATAATACAGCTGAGATCAATGGTATCTTTGCTGTGGTAAAGCGCGAACCCAAAGCGAATGCGGCTGCCGCGGTAATCGGTATAAATGTTATGCTCACGCAGTCTGGCTGCCAGGGCTGCGGTCACATCCGGATCGCCAAGATCAAAAGTCAGAAAATGGCCACGCCGCTCGGCATCGCTGACCACCAGCGTGTTGCGGTTTAACAGCGGATGCTGCGCGTTATCGAGCAGCGACAGAAAGTGTGCCTGCAGTGCCATTACATGCGCATCAATCTTATCTACCGTGATGCCATGCTGCCCGAACAGAGTGAACACCGCACGCATCCGGTACAGCGCGGTAAAGTCCATGGTAGCACCGGCAAAGCGCATCCCATCCTGGCTGTACTGCACCTGGCCTTTACGCGGCTTATCCAGTGCACCAAATTCGGCGAACCAGCCGGTGTAGGCCGGACGCAGGTGACAATTGGCAGGAATGTGCATAAAACACGCCCCCTCGCCCGCCTGCGCGTACTTATACCCGCCGGCCAGATAAAACACCCGGTCAGCAATGGCTGACAGATCGGTCGGCTTCGCCATAAACCCGTGATAGCCGTCAATCACGATAATCGTATCCGGGTTGTCCACCGCACTGACAATGTCATGCAGGCGCTCAACCACGAAGCCAGAATTGAAGAACACCTGACTGACAAACACCACATCAGGCTGCTGCGCCTTGATTGCCGCAATAAAGCGGTCGGTAAAATCTGTCAGCGGCTGTGTGGGCACACTGGTCAGGCTGACATGCTCATACTCTGCCAGGCGATTGGCCTGACGGTGAAAGCTGTGAAACTCGCTGTCGGTTGACACGATGCGCAGTGGCTGTCGGGGCGCAAAGCAGCTCAGGATGCGGTAAAGCAGTTCATGCGTGTTTGAGGCAAACACCAGACGTTCCGGCGCGCCGGTATTCAGCATACCCGCGATGTGTTGCTGCAGTTCAGGCACCAGTTCGCTGAAAAATACCTGCCATTTGTCATCCACATAGCAGGCGCTGTCATCCCAGTACTGCAACATGGCATCACGGGTCACATCGGGCCAGTAATAGTGACTGTGACAGGCGTAGTGTTGCCTGCCTGCGTTGGCGTTTAGAAAGTGCTGATAAAACTCTTGATACATAGGAGGACATACCCTGACAACAGTAACCGCACTCTAGCAAATTTTTGCGGTCAGTCATCAGTGACCGGCACAATTTGCTGTGCTGCGCTGACCAGTTAGCTTTACGCTACGAAGTTGCCGGATATTTGCTATATCTTACAAATCGTTACCGGGAAAACGGATGCCGGCTTTGCGATATAGCGCCCGCTCTGGCACGCTGAAGGTGCTGCGGGTTGATATTAGCGAACTGTTCACAAGGATGAACCCATGCGATTTCCGAGTTACGGTAGTTATGCGTTAGATGTCTCAGGCAATGTGATGGAAGTCTTTGCCACGGGGGCCTGGAACATCGAAACGGCGAAAACGTTCGTGGCCGATATGCAGGACATTGTCCGCACATTTGATAACCAGCCGTGGGCCGCCCTGATGGATGGCCGGCGCTGGGTGTTATCAACCCCTGATTGCCAGAACTACCTGGCCAGCGCCATCAAAGACAACATCCGGCACGGGTTGCGGTACTCTGCCTACGTGCTTGATGCCGGTATGGTGAAGCGGGCGCAGCTGGAACGCACCCATCCTTCCAATGACCGCGACTTTGACGTATCAACCTACCAGCGTGAGTACTTCACCCGCTACTTTCAGGCCGTCAACTGGCTGGCTGAACGCGGTTTTACGCCGATTGTGCCAGACCATGAAGGCTGAACGCTGCGCCAGTCTGCGCTGCGCCAGCCTGCCATACAGACTGTCTGGCTTAATACAGCAACCCGTACACTTTACGACGGTAGGTTGATTTTAGCGGGTCGCCGTCGGCCAGCGCGTTGATCATATCAAGCATCAGTTTACGGGCATCGCCAAACGACAACTCTTTGCATAATACGCTATACAGCAGCTCCAGTGCCTCTTCATTGCGATGCGCCTGTTGCAGAGCAACAGCCAGATCGACCTTCGCCTGCAGGTTGTCAGGGGCGCCGGCAACCGCCTCCTGCAACTGACGAATTTCCGGTGAGTCCGCTGCCTGTTCAGCCAGTTCAACCTTGCCGGTCAGCACCTGATAGCGACTGTCCTGGTCAGCCAGCAAAATGGTGTCGAGCTCCGCTTTCGCCTGCGCAACCGAGCCGGTCTCTACCAGACAGTCGATGTACAGGTATTTTGCATCCAGATTGGCGGTGTTCATGTCATAGGCCTGTTTCGCCAGCGGAAAGGCCGCCTGATAGTCGCCCTGCTGCACCAGCTGCGCTGCCGCCTCAATTTTTTCGTCTTCGGGGTTAGGCAGATATTTCGCCAGCATTTCACGAATCTGGGCTTCGGGCTGTGCACCGGCAAAGCCGTCAACCGGCTGGCCATTCTGCACCAGCATCACGGTAGGCAGACTGCGGATCCCGAACTGGGCGGCGACCTGCTGTTCGCGTTCACAGTCCACTTTTGCCAGGATCAGATGCTCACTGTATTCCGCCGCCAGTTTTTCCAGCACGGGCATCAGGTCTTTACAGGGCTCACACCAGTCGGCCCAGAAGTCAATCATCACCAGCTTATGCTGTGATTCCTGAAGAATAATCTGCTGAAAGTTCTCGACAGTGATGTCCACAATGGTGGCACCGTTCCCACCGCCGGCGTTTGCAATGAGGTTATCCATAATGTTTGCCTTTTCGTTGGAGTTATCGGGTATATGGGGGAAAGGGGAAAAAAAACAACCAGTCTTCCCGGCGGTTATGTGTGACTTGGTCTGGCCAGAACAATAATGTTAATCTCATGTTAAAGTGGGCAAAGCCCCAAGAAACAGGAGTGTGTTATGTCGCAACAACCATCACCGGCTCACTCAGAGCCATTCACGTCGTTTAAAGCATTTTATCCTTACTACCTGGCCGAGCATGCCAATCCAACCTGCCGCTTGTTGCATTTCATCGGATCCTGGCTGGTACTTGCCGTAATTGCTCTCGCCGTAGTCAGCCAACAGTGGGTATGGTTGTGGCTGATACCTGTGATTGGATACGGGTTTGCCTGGGTGGGACATTTTTTCTTCGAAAAGAATAAACCGGCAACCTTCCGCTATCCCTTCTATAGTCTGATGGGAGACTGGGTGATGTTTAAAGACATTCTGATCGGTCGCATTGGCTTAAGGCACACCGAACAGTAACGTCCGGGCTCTCTCCCTGCAATGAAACAGAGGCGACACACCGTGTCGTCGCCCCTGACAATAATGAAAAAGGATACTGCATGCGCAATCAACGAATAGCGCTGACCGCTGCCACGCTGACAATGGTCACCGCCCTGTCAGGCAGCGCGCTGGCCAACGAGACCGGTCTGCCGACGACGCTGGACTACGCTGACACCTTTAACCTTGAGTACCCGGCATCGCCCCAGTTTACCCCCGACGGTAACCACGTCATTTATGAACGCCGTGCGATGGACATTATGACTGACCGGACGCACACGTCGGTGTGGCAGATTGACCTCGACAAGGGCACTCACCGGCCGCTGATGGCCGGTAACGACAACGTGTTCTCTACGGTGTTGTCACCCGATGGTAATAAGCTGGCCTACCTGTCTGATGAAGGCGGTAAGCCACAACTTTACGTGTATTACTTTGACACCCAGCATGCCGCACGGCTGACCAATACCGAATATACACCGGGCAACATTACCTGGTCACATGACAGCAAGACACTGGCATTCACACTGTTTACGCCGGTTTCGGCGCCCCCGCTGTTTAAAGACATGCCCGCGCCACCGAAAGGCGCGAAGTGGGCCGACACCGCGACCTACATCGAAAAAACTTCGTACCGCTTTGATGGTGCAGGCTATCTGCCTGACGGCTACAACCAGATTTACGTACTTGGTGTAGACGGCGGTACCCCGCGTCAGCTCACCACCGGAAAGTACCCTAACTCCGGCACACTGGCGTTCAGTATGGACAACCGTTCGCTGTATTTTGCTGCCCAGCGCGATGAAAACTACTCGCTGGCGCCGCTGGTCAGTGATATTTACCAGGTTGATATTGCGACCGCCACGGTAACCCAGGTGACCGATATCGCCGGTCCGGAATCAAGACCTACACTCAGCCCGGACGGAAAGAAGCTGGCATTTACCCAGCTGAACGACCGCAAATTGTCGTATCAGAATGCTGACCTGGTAGTGATGGATCTGAAAAGTGGCAACATGACACGACTGACCACGGGTCTGGATCGCAGCATTGACGCCTTCAGCTGGTCTGCCAACAGCAAGTCGCTGGTGTTCTCTTACCTGGACAAAGGCAACACCCGTCTGGCAAGAGTAAACCTTGAGGGTGAAATCCAGGCGCTGGATGTAACGATTGGCGGTCAGTCCCTTGGGCGCCCCTATACCTCGGGTGAGTTTGCCCTGAGCAAGCAGGGTGACATCGTGTACACCCAGGCCAACAGTATGCGTCCTGCCGACCTGATGCTGTTTGGCAAAAAAGGCAAGAAAACGCAGCTAACCCACCTCAATGATGATGCGCTGGATCACCTCACTCTGGCAAAGGTAGAGCCGTTAAGTGTGACCTCGTCGTTTGATCAGCGTGAAATTGATGCATGGATTGCCTATCCTCCCGGATTTGACGCGAGCAAAACGTATCCGCTGATCCTGGAAATTCATGGTGGACCGCATGCCGCATACGGGCCGCATTTTTCCATGGAAATCCAGCTGATGGCAGCCAAGGGCTATGTGGTTGTCTGGTCTAACCCGCGCGGCAGTTCCTCCTATGGTGAGGACTTCGGTAACCTTATCCACCACAATTATCCGTCAGAAGACTACAACGACCTGATGGATGTGGTCGACAGCGCCATCGCCAAGGGCTTCATCGACACTGATAACCTGTTTATTACCGGCGGTTCCGGCGGCGGTGTGCTGACAGCCTGGTCGGTGGGTAAGACCGATCGTTTTGCCGCGGCGGTCGTCGCTAAACCGGTAATTAACTGGGTAAGCTTTGCCCTGACCGCTGACGCCTATCCGTTCTTCAGTCAGTACTGGATGGACGGCATGCCGTGGGATGTGGCGGACAAACTGTGGAAGCGCAGCCCGCTCTCGCTGGTTGGCAATGTCAAAACGCCAACCATGCTGCTGACCGGCGAGGCGGACTATCGCACTCCCATCAGCGAGTCTGAGCAGTTTTATCAGGCGCTGCGTCTGCAGGGTGTGGATGCCGCCATGGTGCGCATTCCGGGCGCCTCGCACGGCATTGCCAGTCGTCCTTCACGCCTGATCCAGAAAGTCGGAAATATTCTGGCCTGGTTCGAGCGTTATAAGTCCAAAGACGACGAATAAACACAGACCAATAAAAAAGGGTGTCTTCCACAGACACCCTTTGTTCGTTCAGCAGGTCAGGTTATTCAGGCATGACCTTTAACAGTTTGCCGTTTGGCGCATCAGTCAGCAGATAGATGTAACCTTGCGGTCCCACTTCCACATCACGAATACGTTCACCACGCTCACGCAGATATTCATGCTGTTCACCCGGCTTACCGTCTTTCATTTCAATGCGGCGTAAATGGGTGAATTTAAGTGCCCCTACCAGCAGATCACCATTCCAGTCAGCAAACGGCTCACCCTGATAGAATGTCATACCGCTTGGCGCAATCGACGGATCCCAGTACAGCACCGGCTGCTTCATGCCGTCCATATGGGTTTTGTCGGAAATGATGTCACCGTCATAATCAATCCCGTAGGTGATTTTCGGCCAGCCGTAATTAGCGCCTTTTTCGATGAGATTGACCTCATCGCCGCCTTTCGGACCATGTTCCATTGCCCACACGTCACCCGTCTCAGGGTGGATAGTCAGCCCCTGCACATTGCGGTGACCATAACTGTAAACTTCAGGTGCATCGCCTTTCACGAAGGGATTATCCGCCGGTACGCTGCCATCCTTGTTTACACGGACAATTTTTCCAAAGTGGTTATTGGTGTTTTGCGCCTCGTCCATGTATTTGTAGCGATCGCCCAGCGTCACGAATAACTGTCCGGCCTTGTCAAATGCAAGCCGGCAGCCAAAATGAAAGCCGTTATCCACTACCGGGAAGGCGGTGAAAACAGTTTCCATGTTGGTCAGGGTCTCCCCGTCGAGCGTCATTCTGGCCACGCTGGAGCTGTGACCACCGTCGCCTTCTTTGGTGTAACAGACATACACCGACTTGTTCGACGCAAAGTCAGGATCAATGGCGATATCCAGCATACCGCCCTGATTCTCTGCAACGACCTCGGGAGCGCCCGTCAGGCGATCGCTCAGACCGGTTTTGGCAGAGTACAGACGAATGCCGCCACTTCGCTCAGTGATCAGCAGCCGTCCGTCTGGCAAAAACGCCATACCCCAGGGATGCTCCAGTCCGGTAGCCAGTTCTGTCACGGTAACATCAGCCAGTGCGGGCGCGGCAGTTGCCGCAAGCAATGACGCACAGGCTGAGGCGAGTAGGTTACGCTTCATGTTTTCTCTCTCTTATTTTGGCAACATCGCACGCAGCATCCAGGCGGTTTTTTCATGCACGCGCATGCGGTCACCGACCAAGGCTGCGGTTGATTCATCATCGGCGTCCTGCGCCAGTTTAAGCACGGTACGGCAGGTTTTTACTACCTGTTCGTGACCATGGCATAACAATCTGACCATTTCCGTTGCTTCGGGTACGCCATCCACTTCTTCAATCGCGCTCAGCGCCGCAAACGCTTTATAGGTTCCCGGAGCAGGCACGCCCAGCGTGCGGATACGTTCGGCAATTTCGTCCACCGCGGTAGCCAGCTCGGTGTAATGCTCTTCAAACATCAGATGCAGTTCACGGAACTGCGGCCCGGTGACGTTCCAGTGGAAGTTATGGGTTTGCAGATACAGGGTGTAAGAGTCTGCCAGCAGCTTGCCCAGGCCATTTGCAATTTCAGTTCGATCCCCTTCAGAAATGCCAATATCAATCTTTGTCATTGTCGCCTCCTTGTGCGATAAATTTAGATTAAAAATATCAAAAATAATCTTTTTTATTGATACTACTGACGCGCAATAATGGATTACTCCACGCGTCATTCTGTTCTGTCAGTGGTGATGATGGTGCTGATGTTCGCTTTTCTCTTGCTCTGTTCCTATGGCCGTGACATTAACCGTCACAGGCAGACGGGTACCATCGTCAAAAATCAGGGTAAGCTCAAACGCAGCGCCGGCTTCCAGTCCGTTTTTCAGACCCATCAGCATAATGTGGTAGCTACCCGGTTCAAACGATAGTGTAGCACCGGATTCGATGGTCAGACCGTCAGTTATCCTGACCATCCGCATCATGTCGTTTTTCATTATTGTTGTGTGGATTTGCGCTTCACCGGCAACCGTGTCACTGATACTGACATCACGCAATGTAACCGGCTTGCTGCCGGAATTAGTCAGTGAGAAATAGGCGGCGCCGGTGGGTGCCATTGGGAAAGTGGCTCTGGCGTAGGCACCTTCCACTGTCAGGCCGGTGCTGTGTATCTTCTCAGCGGCGGTAGTCTCAGACGGAACCGGAGTGGTTTGGGCAAAGCATGAAACACTGCCACAGCTCAGCAACAGGGCAACCCCATAAACGAGAGAACGAACAGTCATAGTTACTCCACAAACAACAGGTTAGCTGTCGAGTTTACGGGAGTATCCTGAAAAGCGAAAGAAGAGAAGAATGGTGCCGACTGCCGGAATCGAACTGGCGACCTACTGATTACAAGTCAGTTGCTCTACCAACTGAGCTAAGTCGGCACCGAAAATGTTACTGCGTTAGCAGCGGGGACGTATTTTATTCACGCGCACCCGCTTGTCAAGCAGAACTCATTGTTGCTGTAATCGCTGCGCTTCTTTTTCCAGCTTAGGAAAGAATTCAAGCGGCAGATACTGAGACAGCTGTGACAGTTTTTCGCCCAGTTGCGCGTAACTGTCGGCGGTCACGTTGATATGCCCCATCTTGCGCTTTTCACGCACTGATTTACCGTACCAGTTGAGGTGACTGCCCGCGATACTCAGCAGATCACGGGAGAAGCTGCTGCAGCCGATGATATTCACCATCGCACTGGGTCCCTTCGCCGTGACATCACCGAGCGGTAAACCACACACTGCGCGCAGATGATTTTCAAACTGACTGGTAACACTGCCGGACTGTGTCCAGTGCCCGGAGTTGTGTACCCGCGGCGCCAGCTCATTGACCAGTAGTTTGTCACCGCACTGGAACAATTCCACCGCCAGCACACCGACATAATTCATGCCTTCGGCAAGGGTGGTAAAAATGTCGACTGCAGCCTCGTTCAGCGCATCACTGACATTAGTGGCAGGCGCCACCGACACGTGCAGTTGCCCCTGGTGGTGCAGATTTTCAGCCAGCGGATAGGTGCGGATATTGCCATTGCGGTCACGCACGCCAATGACTGAAAGCTCGCGGTCAAAACTAACCATTTCCTCAACCACCAGCGGCACCGCTTCCAGATCCAGGCCGGTCAGCGCTTGTTTTAGCTTATCCAAATCGGCAGCAGCACTCAGACGCCACTGTCCGTAACCGTCATACCCGTCGCGGCTGGCTTTAATGATCAAACGCTCACCCAATGCCTCAACACAGGCATCCAGCTGTGACAGTTCCGTCACCACGCGGTGGGCACAGTTAGGGACCTTCAACCGTTCAAGCAGCGCCTTTTCGCGCACGCGGTCAGCGCCAACCAGAATACTGTCAATGTTCGGGATCAGTTTGCCGGTCGCAGAGGCCTGTTCCAGCAGATCTTCAGGTACGTGTTCAAACTCAACAGTCAGGGCATCAGCAGACGCGATGGCGTCTTTCAGGTTCACATCCAGTTTCTGTTTGCTGACCGGATGCACCACACTGTTGTCTTTCACGTCGACCGCCTGTACATCGATACCCAGCGGACAGCCGTCAAGGTACATCATCTGCGCCAGTTGTCCGGCGCCATAAACGAGTACTCTCATTCATCAAGCTCCAGTTTGTCGTTTGCCAGCACCGTCTGTGTTTGTTTTTCGCGGAATGCAATCACCGCATCACGAACCTTTTCGTCCTGCAGCGCAACAACCTGCGCCGCAAGCAAGCCCGCATTCGCTGCGCCAGCCTCACCAATCGCCAGTGTGCCAACGGCAACACCTTTTGGCATCTGTACGATCGACAACAGTGAATCCAGTCCATTCAGGGTTTTCGATTTAACCGGGCAACCAAACACCGGCAGATGGGTGTGTGCGGCAATCATGCCTGGCAGGTGTGCGGCGCCGCCGGCACCGGCAATGATCGCGCTGAATCCCTGTTGCGCTGCACTTTCAGCGAACTCTACCAGCAAATTGGGGGTGCGGTGGGCGGACACGACACGGGCCTCAAACTCGACCCCCATCGCTTTTAGCATTTTCGCAGCTTCCTGCATAGTAGGCCAATCAGACGTTGATCCCATGACAATTGCGACTTTCGCCATTTGTAGTTCCTCAACAGGGTTGGACAGCAAGGCTCAGGGAAGCCCCTGTGTGCAGCCTGCGGCGGGTGTGTTGCCAGCAGGTGCAATTTTAAAGCGCGGAATTGTAGCGTAAAAAGCACGCAGATCCCATAGGCAGCGGGGATGATCTGATCATGGCGACTATTGCGTAACCTTAACTAGAGCCTGTTGACCTTTGTTGCAAAATTATACAGCAAAGGTCAACAGGCTCTAACCTGCCGTCGTACCTGCGGCGGGACGCACAACACGACGAGGGATTATGTCTGCACAGAATGAAGAAAAGAACGACGTCCTTGACGACGTCATTGGCGAAGTTCATGACGTGGTCAGTGATTTTCTGCGTCGCGACGCCGCGCCCGGGATCCTGCTGATGCTGGCGACGGTCGCCGCGCTTATCGTTGCCAACTCGCCGCTTAACAGCTGGTATGAACAACTGATCAGTCTGCCTGTGCAGATATCCGCAGGCAGCTGGGCAATCGACAAGCCTCTGCTGCTGTGGATTAACGACGGACTGATGGCCGTGTTCTTTTTTCATGTCGGGCTGGAACTCAAGCGGGAAGTGATTGAGGGCGAACTGTCCAACCCCAAAGATATTATCCTGCCTGCCGGCGGTGCGCTGGGCGGCATGGTTCTGCCAGCGCTTATCTACGTGGGAATTAACTGGGATAATCCGGTCGCCGTCGCCGGCTGGGCAATTCCAGCGGCGACGGACATCGCATTCGCACTGGGGATCCTCGCGCTGCTTGGCAGCCGCGTGCCGGCCAGTCTGAAAGTGTTTCTCGTCACGCTGGCAATCATTGACGATATCGGCGCCATCCTGATTATCGCGCTGTTTTACACCAATAACATTACCGAAACCGCGCTGCTGGTTGCCGGTCTCTGCCTGCTGATTCTGTGGCGAATAAACCGAAAGGGTGTCACCGACCTGCCCCCGTATATTTTTGTCGGGGGCATATTGTGGGTGGCACTACTTAAGTCAGGCGTGCATGCCACCCTGGCGGGGGTGGTGCTGGCGGCGTTTATCCCGATGCGCGACCCGCAGGATCCGCAGTATTCTCCGGTCACACACCTTGAGCACAGTCTGAACTCTGCGGTCAGCTTTATGATCCTGCCACTGTTTGCTTTCGCTAACGCCGGTATTACCTTCGGGAATATCAGTCCAGAGGGTATTTTCCATCCGGTCACCTTTGGTATTTTCCTTGGGCTGGTGATAGGCAAACAGCTCGGCGTGTTTGGTTTCTGCCTGTTGGTCGTGAAACTCAGGCTTGCGTCACTGCCGGATGATCTGACACTCAGACATATCTACGGGTGCTCCCTGCTGTGTGGGGTAGGATTTACCATGAGCCTGTTTATTGGTGGCCTGGCGTTTGAGGAAACCGGTGTTAATCAGATTTTTGATGAACGTGTCGGGATCCTCACCGGTTCGGTCCTGTCAGCCGTGCTTGGTTATGCGGTACTGTATTGGCTGGGGAAAAAGCCTCGACCGTCAGACCAGTCCTGATGCTGCCTGGACGGTTACGAGCGCGCTGATAGCGCTAAGCAGCTTATCCTGGGTGACCGGCTTGCTAAGAAAATCGTTCATCCCGGCACTCAGACAGGCTTGTCGGTCTTCGCTGAAGGCATTCGCCGTTAGTGCCACAATTGGCACTGCCGCCTTGCCAGATGTCAGCTTGCGGATGCACCGGGTTGCCTCCATGCCATCCATAACAGGCATCTGGCAATCCATCAGCACAATACCAAACTGATGCCGCTTCACTGCCTCCACTGCCTGTTCTCCATTCACCGCGCGGATGCAGGTTGCGCCCGCCTCCGCCAGCATCGACTGGATAATCTGAGCATTAATATCATTGTCTTCCGCCAGCAGCACTTTCAGGCCCGGTGGCAGCGCCTCATGACGGCCAGCCGTTGCAGGCGCATCACACACCGGACAAGGAATGCGCACGGTAAACTGACTGCCAACTTCAGGCTGACTGTCGAGGTGGATGGTGCCTGACATCACGCTGACAAGCCCGCGCGTAATCGCGAGCCCAAGACCGGTTCCACCAAACAGCCGGGTAGTAGACTGGTCGGCTTGTTCAAAGTGTCCAAAGACCGCATCCAATTTATCCGCTGCGATGCCGACACCGGTATCCGCAATCACGATTTCAAGCTCATTGTCCCGGTAGCGCACTGTGACGCGAATTTCGCCGACCGGTGTGAATTTCACGGCATTGCTGAGCAGGTTATTGAGGACCTGACTCAGTTTACCGCTGTCTGCCAGCACAAAGTCAGGCAGGGACTCCGATAACGAGAGGTTTAGCTGGACGTGTTTCGTCTCCGCTGCCTGGCGATGAAGGGCACAGACAGACTGCATCATCTCAGCGATGTTAACCGGGTGGTTATCCGGCAGCATTTTACCGGCTTCAATTTTCGACCAGTCGAGAATATTGTCCAGAATAGCCAGCAGATTGGTGGCAGAAAATGCGATCACGCCGACCCGACGCGCAGCGATTTCAGGCAACGACTGACGCTGAAGCAGTTCGCAGTTACCCAGAATACCATTCATGGGAGTCCGGATTTCATGGCTCATGTTGGCCAGAAACTGACTTTTTGCCTGACTGGCTGCCTGCGCCTGTTCCAGCGCTTCTTTAAGATGACGGGTTTTCTCCTCAATGCGGGCAGCCTGCTCTTTATTCAGTGCCGACAGCTCCTCATTCAGGGTTTGCTGAATGCGACGGGATTCATCGAGTTCTTTGAAGGCGGTGGACAAACGGTCCTGTAAGCGCACAAACTCCTCATCCAGAGCGGCAATCTCCTCAATATGCAGCAACTGGCGCTGGGCGGGTTCAGTATACGGGCGGGCGCCCGGGACAAACTGAACAACCCGGCTTGCCAGTGTCCTGAGCGGCTGATCAACCAGTTGTGCCACCAGTCGGCCAACCAGGATCCCAATGACTGACAGCGCGGCGAGGATCCCCAGCGCAATCACCAGATAATTGTTGGTGATAAGGACAAAGCGCTGATAATCAAATAACAAATTTACCCGCCAGCCGCGCTGCGGCACCAGCTTAGTCGCATACAGCCATTGTCCGTTATTCAGGGTGACAACATCATCGCATCGCTGCGTGCATACCATCGACGGCTGCACCGACAGTGACGGCAGCCCAAGACCGGCCGACGCGTAAATAATACGGTTATCTGTATCACTTAATGTCATGGCAAAGCCGGGAATATTGCGGTCATCAAAGCGCTTAAAGCTCTTCAGGCTCAATGAGCCTTCCAGCACACCGGTGACCTCTCCCGCGCTGGTAATAAGGGGGGCTGACACGGCAACGATGGGATCATCACCAAAACCACGCCCCTGAAATACGCCGGAGACATACGGCTGTCCGGTTGCCACGGCTTCGGTGAAGTAATCACGCGTTGCCACACTTAAAAAGCCTGAGGCTCTGGCGGTTTCCATGACCTCTTGCGGACTGGCGTGGGTAATTGTGCCCTTGGCATCGGTAATCAGAAACGTCAGGAACTGTGGATACAGGCGGGTCAGTGAATCCAGCGTTTGCTGGGCGTGCGGCGCATATTGTGCGGTGCCTACATCCTCAGAGAGGGAAGACGCCGACTGCTGTATCGCCAGCTTATGCTGCCGTATAAAATCATCGAGTTGCTCAGACAGCACCATTGTGCGCTGTTGCATATAGCTTCTGAACTTTTGCTTTTCCTGATACTGGTTCAACGCAACGGTGGTATACACCACAGCCAGTACCGCGATAAAGAAGCTGCCGGCAAACAAAAAACTGAACAGGAAGTGTACGCCGACTTTATCAGACACGCGACGTCCGCTGCCCCGACGACTGGTAAAGTAAAGAAAATGCCCAACCACAAAGGCAAAGATACCGCTGAGTACCGTTACCGCGATGGCCGAAATGGATAAGCTGATAAACCGGCCCGACTGAATATAGTGGTCAGCAATTAACAAACCTATGCACAGCAGACTCCAGCCAACCAGCCCCAGTTTCATCACCTGTTTACTGGGTTTACGATGCGCCCACTGTATCAGCATCAGTGGCAGCAGGGTGAGGCTGATTTTCGCCAGGGTATCGCCGGAGTGCAGTATGAGGGGTGAACAGATAATGAGCGTAGACAGCACTGCGATAACCGGACGGAACGCCAGCGCAACGTAAACCGCCGCCGCCAGTCCGAATACCGCAATGCCATGACTTTCGAAAGGTTCCGGCAGGGCGTTGACTAACGCACCTGCCAGCGTTGCCAGCACAAGGACTGAGCCTGATGAAAGTCGGTTTTTCATAAGTAGCTCAATCCCCGGCGAACTACTTTAGTGCTGTGCCATGTAATCCAGCGTCAGATTTGTCAGTAGCTTCACACCCAGCTTCATGCCCTTATCATCGACATAGAAATCTGGCGTGTGGTGTGCCGGCGAATCTTCTTCAGCAACATCCAGCGGCTTTCCACCTACCCACATATACAGCCCCGGAACCTGTTCCTGGAAGAAAGAAAAGTCTTCCGCACCGGTCACGGGCTTCGAGACGATGGCATTACCTTTACCGGCAGTACGCTCAAGTGTCGGTACCATTGCCTTGGTCAGCTCCGGATCGTTATAGGTGATGGGGTAAGAGTAATCCAGCGGCAGGACCACTTCCGCTTTTGCGCCCATGGCCTCGGCAATGCCCTTCACTTTACGTGGCAGTGACTCGTAGATATGTTCACGCGCCGCCTTGTTCAGCGTACGGATGGTGCCGACCATCTCGACTTTTTCAGGGATGATGTTGGAGCGGTTACCGCCGTGGATAGACCCCACAGACACCACGGCCGCGTCATCAATCAATTTCAGTTCACGACTTACGATAGTTTGCAGGGCCATGACAATTTGTGACGAGGTCACAATGGGGTCAACACTCTTCCACGGATAGGCACCGTGCGCCTGCTGGCCGTGGACCACAATTTTAAACGGATCCACTGCCGCCATGGTGCCCCCCGAGTTATACAGTACAGTGCCTACATCAGCATTGGCACTGATGTGCAAACCAAAAATCACATCAACATCCGGGTTCTTAAGCACGCCTTCTTTCACCATAATTTCAGCGCCGCCTTTTTCTCCCGGTGGAGCACCTTCTTCCGCTGGCTGGAAAATAAATTTCACTTTACCGCGCAGTTCGCCTTTCATGTCGGTCAGGATCTTAGCCGCGCCCATCAGCATAGCCATGTGGGTGTCGTGACCACAGGCATGCATTACCGGTACGGTTTCCCCGTTAAATTCACCGGTTTGCTGTGAGCGATAAGGCAAATCATTGCGCTCTGGCACGGGCAGACCGTCCATATCGGCACGCAGCGCTACTGTCGGACCTGGCTTGCCGCTGTCCAGAATAGCAACCACACCGGTTTTGGCGACACCGGTGGTGACGACCAGACCGAGGGAATTAAGGTAATCTGCGACGTATTTCGCCGTTTTAAACTCGCGGTTTGACAGTTCCGGGAACTCATGGAGGTGGTGACGCCACTTAATTACATCAGGCTCAACCTGATCGGCGCGCTTATCGATGTCAGTGCCCGATGCAGCAAACGCGCCGGAGCAGGACATCAGTAGTAATGCAGTCAACAGCTTGTGTTTCATAGTTTTCTCTTCTTGGTTGTTATCCCAGCGTCCAGACTACGCCAAATAAAACACAATGGCATCCCTACGAGCTGTTGGTTAAGTTAATGTACCGAAATACAGGATGAGCTGAAATTAGACGGAAGTTTAAAAAAGCAGGGGGAAGAGAGAAAAATGAAGCAGAAAGCAGGCTGACCTGACAGAGGCAGGCCAGCCGGTATAGCGATGATTAGCTCTTCTGACGCTTCATGGCGTCAAAGAACTCATTGTTGGTCTTGGTCATGGACAACTTGTTGATCAGGAACTCCATCGCATCAATTTCTGACATCTCATGCACAATTTTGCGCAGGATCCACATTTTTTGCAGTTCGTCCTGGGTCGTCAGCAGCTCTTCGCGGCGGGTGCCCGAACGGTTGAAGTCGATGGCCGGGAAGACGCGCTTCTCTGCAATCTTACGGTTCAGATGCAGTTCCATGTTACCGGTACCCTTGAACTCTTCATAGATAACTTCGTCCATCTTGGAGCCGGTATCAATCAGTGCGGTAGCGATAATCGTCAGACTGCCGCCCTCTTCCACATTACGCGCAGCACCAAAGAAACGCTTCGGCTTATGCAGGGCGTTGGCGTCAACACCACCGGTCAGAACCTTACCGGACGATGGGATAACCGTGTTGTATGCACGTGCCAGACGGGTAATTGAGTCAAGCAGGATGACCACATCTTTCTTGTGCTCAACCAGGCGCTTGGCCTTTTCAATCACCATCTCAGCAACCTGAACGTGGCGGCTGGCCGGCTCATCAAAGGTGGAGGCAACTACCTCACCCTGAACCAGGCGGTGCATTTCGGTTACTTCTTCCGGACGCTCGTCAATCAGCAGTACCATCAGCTCACATTCAGGATGGTTCGCTGCAATAGACTGTGCAATATTTTGCAGCAGCAGCGTTTTACCGGCTTTCGGCGGCGCCACAATCAGGCCGCGCTGGCCTTTACCAATGGGTGATGCCAGGTCCAGTACCCGTGCAGTAATATCTTCTGTAGAACCATTACCACGTTCCATGCGCAAACGGGATGCGGCGTGCAGCGGAGTAAGGTTTTCAAACAGGATTTTGTTGCGGGAATTTTCTGGTTTGTCGAAGTTAACTTCGCGAATCTTCAGCAGGGCAAAATAGCGTTCACTGTCTTTCGGCGGTCGAATCTTGCCTGAAATAGTGTCACCGGTGCGCAGGTTAAAGCGACGGATCTGACTTGGTGATACATAAATATCATCCGGCCCTGCCAGGTATGATGAATCAGCCGAACGCAGGAAACCGAAGCCGTCCTGGAGAATTTCCAGTACGCCATCGCCGAAAATGTCTTCACCACTTTTTGCGTGCGCTTTCAGAATAGAGAAAATAATGTCTTGCTTTCTGGCACGCGCCATATTTTCCAGGCCCATGTTCTCGGCCATGCTCACCAATTCGCTAATTGGTTTATTTTTCAGTTCGGTTAAATTCATACTGGTGGGTCTTTGTGCTTGAACTTCGCTTACAGGACTTTCGTCACTCTGTTCGTTAGATTTCGGATTGATTAATTATCTGCCCGGGTGCGGGCTAAGCAGAATATTGCTCAGGCAAGAGCTGATGAAAACGTTAGCACCATACGCAGTGTACGTCCAGCGTTTTGCCGGGAAATGTTAAAATTAGTCGAATTTATGTTGAGAAAGGCGAAAGGAGGCTGCTGCAGCGACGCTACAGCAGCCGGAAAGCATCTTACAGGTTTTCGTTCAGGAACTCAGTCAGCTGCGCTTTTGACAGGGCGCCAACTTTGGTTGCTGCAACATTACCACCTTTAAACAGCAGCAGTGTAGGAATGCCACGAATACCGTATTTTGGCGGTGTTTCGTTATTTTCATCGACATTCAACTTGCCAACTGTTAACTTGCCATCAAATTCGCTCGCAACTTCTTCAAGAATTGGGGCGATCATTTTGCAGGGGCCACACCACTCTGCCCAGAAGTCAACCAGCACAGGACCTTCGGCATTGATTACGTCTGCTTCGAATTTGTCGTCAGTTAACTGGATAATTTTGTCGCTCATTCTTTATCTCCGTATTAGGTCTGTCGCTGAGTTGGTTCAGCTCAACCATAAGTGTTATATAGAAACTGATTTTTAATGCAAGCACTGATAAGCTATAAGCTATGCAAACCACACATTTGACCGAAACGCATTTTTCCGATCTGCCGATTAACGACAAGGTGCTTGACGCCTTAACGGCAGCTAATTTCACGCATTGTACGCCTATTCAGGCGCTTTCACTACCTCCGTTACTGGAAGGTCTGGATATTGCCGGACAGGCACAAACCGGAACCGGCAAGACCATTGCCTTTCTGGTTGCCACCTTCCACTACCTGCTGAGCAGAAACGAAGACAGTGACGCCAGTGCCGGACCGCGTGCCATTATCATGGCACCTACCCGTGAACTTGCCGTGCAAATTTACAACGACGCGAAACTGCTCAGTGAGCACACGGGTTTGTCACTTGGCCTGATCTATGGGGGCGAAGGTTACCAAAGTCAACGCGAAGTGCTCGAAGATGGGGTAGATATCATTATTGGTACGACAGGCCGCATCCTCGATTACTACAAACAGAACGTGTTTACCTTAAAAAACATTCAGGTTGCGGTGCTCGATGAAGCCGACCGGATGTTTGACCTTGGCTTTATTAAGGATATTCGCTTCTTATTCCGTCGTATGCCGCCAGCCAGCGAGCGTTTAAGCATGCTGTTCTCTGCTACCCTGAGCTACCGTGTTCAGGAACTGGCGTACGAGCACATGAACAATCCCACGCACGTGCAGGTTGAGCCACAGCAAAAAACTGCCAGCCGGGTAAAAGAAGAGCTGTTCTACCCGTCTGATGAAGACAAGATGCCCCTGTTGCTGACCCTGATGGAAGAGGAATGGCCGGAGAAAGCTATTGTCTTCGCCAACACCAAAACCGGCTGTGAGCGCGTCAACGACTGGCTTGCAGCGGACGGACATCGTGTTGGCCTGCTAAGTGGTGATGTGCCTCAGAAGAAACGTCTGAGTATTCTGGATGACTTTTCGAAGGGTAACCTGGATATTCTGGTGGCCACCGACGTAGCGGCGCGCGGCCTGCATATTGAAGCGGTGACGCACGTATTCAACTATGACCTGCCCGATGATGCGGAAGATTATGTCCACCGTATTGGCCGTACCGGCCGCGCCGGTAAAAGCGGGCACGCGATCAGTTTCGCCTGCGAGAAATATGCACTGAACCTGCCAGCCATTGAGCAGTATATTCAGCATGCTATTCCGGTTACTGATTACGACCGCACTGCCCTGCTTGACGACATTACACCGCCAAAACCGCGACGCAGACGCACGCCGAACGCGAGAAATTCGTCACGCCGGGGCCGCGGCAGAGGTAAACAGGGCAACAAACAAAACGGATAACCGACACGATGCAGCAAGCCGTACATGAACCGACACCGGTGGTCGCCGGCGAGTATTATGCCGCCATAGACCTGGGCTCTAACAGCTTTCATATGGTGGTGGTTCATGTCATTAATGGCAGCGTGCAGATTGTCGGAAAAATCAAGCAGAAGGTCAGGCTGGCTGCCGGTCTCGATGATGATATGGTGCTGGATGAAGCCAGCATGGAACGCGGCTGGCAATGTCTGCAAACCTTCTCTGAACGCCTTCAGGATATTCCCCGGTCCAATATCAGGGTGGTGGCTACTGCCACCCTGCGTCTTGCTGTTAACGCCTGTGACTTTATTACCCGCGCAGAAAAAATTCTCAATCACAAACTGGATGTGATCAGCGGCGAGGAAGAAGCCCGTCAGATATACCTTGGCGTGGCCTATACGTCGGCGAATCAGGGCAACTCACTGGTAGTGGACATTGGTGGTGCCAGTACCGAGGTGATCATCGGCAATGACATGACCCCAATCCACTTAAAAAGTATGGATATGGGTTGTGTCACCTTTATGGAACGCTATTTTGCCGACGGCGTGCTGTCTGAAGCCAGCTTTGAAGCAGCCGTTGCCGCAGCTCACGCCAATATCGATCCACTGGCAGATACGTTTCTGTGCTTTGACTGGCAGAATTGCCTGGGCGCGTCCGGCACGCCACAGGCCATTACCGAAATTCTGGTTGCCCAGGGAATCAGCGATGCTATCCGGCTTGACTACCTGTATCACCTCAGAAAGCAATGTATCGACTGTGAGCATATGTCGCGGCTGGAAATTGAAGGCCTGGAGGAAAACCGCAAGCCCATTTTCCCCAGCGGCCTGGCTATTCTGATCAGCCTGTTTGAAGCACTGCAGATTGACACCATGAACATCTCCGGCGGCGCACTGCGTGAAGGACTGATTTACGGCATGCTGGATAATTTACAGCAAAATGATCGCCGCACGCAGACCCTGAACCAGACCATCAGTCGCTATCATATCGATACCGCACATGCCCACAATGTGAAAGGCATCGCATTGTCGCTGTGCCATCAGCTGTGTGCACAGCAGGCCATTTGTCACCTCGATACCGAAGCCATCATGGAAGCGGCCTCGCTGCTGCATGAAATTGGCCTGCACATTGAATATAAGAAGCACCATCAGCACGGTGAATACTTGTTGAGTTATATCGACCTGCCTGGTTTTACGCGTCTCCAACGCATGGCAATCCGTGACCTGGTCGGTCAGCACCGTGCCAAACTTAATCCGAACGTGTTTGATAATTATCACGATGAAGTGCGCCCGATGCTGTTGTGTCTGCTGCGCATTCTGCGCATTGCTGTGGTCATTTGTCTGCGCCGCAACAATAAACACCTGCCTGCGATTAAACTGACTACCGAGGATACCCAGTGGACACTGACCTTCCCGGAAAAATGGCTCAAATCCCACCCGCTGATTAAAGCCGAACTGGCAAATGAAAGCTGGCTGCAGCATCAGGCCGGCTGGCAACTTAACTGTGTTTAACTAAAAAAACTTCGCACTTGTTTCTATACTGGGTGAAATTGTCATCACTCAGAGCGGGTCCTGTACGCTGACTGAGAACTTGTAAAAGGAACCCCTATGCGCCCTGCCATCCTTGTTTTAACTGCTGCTATGGCTGCTACCGCCGTGAGTGCACCAGTCCGTGCACAAGATAGCGTGTCAGCTGCTGACATGGTCGCTCTGTTTGAGAAACTGTCCGGCCATCAGCCCGGGCTACGAAAAGCCCATGCCCGCGGTATTTGTGCCAGTGGTGAGTTTATTCCGGCGCGCGGGACGCCATTTGACGAGGCAGCACTGCTTAGTCAGGGTACGCTGCCGGTTACCCTGCGCTACTCTCTGGGCGGGGGCAATCCGAATGCCGACGATCGGAGTCCCGGCACACGTGGCGTGGGTATTCAGATGACCTTACCCGATGGCACCAGGCATAACTTCACCGGTAATAACTTCCCGGTGTTTGCCGGTAAGGATCCGGCCACCTTCTACGGCTTGCTGCAGACCTTTTTGCCAGATGAAAATGGCAAGCCAAATCCGGCTAAAACAAGAGCCTACGCTGCTGAGCACCCCAGTGTAAGGGCCCATCTGGCATGGCAGCAGCAGTCAAAACCTGCCGCGTCGTTTGCCAACAACACGTTTAATGGGATCCACACCTTTTACTACACACCAGACAAGGGCGCGAAAATAAAGTACCGCTGGCAATTAACACCGGACGCCGGTGAACTGTATCTGACGGATGATGAGCGCACGTCACTGCCGAAAAATTATCTGGATAAAAAGCTCGCTTCGGAGCTTGATGATGCGCCGGTAACCTATACGCTGACTGCAACCTTAGGAACCCCCGAAGACACTGACACTGACCCGTCACAACAGTGGCCCGCGGACCGGCAGACCGTCACGCTGGGTACGGTTAAAGTAACCGACAGCGGCGGCGAGGCCTGTACGCCCGTCAACTTCGATCCCAATGTGTTATCGAAAGGTTTTGCATCGAGTGATGATCCCGTGCTGCGCATGCGCTCACCAGCCTATGCTATTTCTTATGGCAAGCGCTTAAGCGGCAACTGACAGAGACAACAAAGCCCGGAGAACCGGGCTTTTTTTCGGGCCGGTTATTTCGCCAGCAGCTTTGCGGCCTGCGGTGCAAAATAGGTCAGAATTCCGTCGGCTCCCGCGCGCTTAAATGCCAGCAGTGATTCCAGGATCACCTGCTCCTCGTTCAGCCAGCCATTAGCAAACGCCGCCTGATGCATGGCGTATTCACCGCTGACCTGATAAGCAAACGTCGGTACTTTCAGCTCGTCCTTACAGCGTCTGACAATATCCAGATACGGCATACCCGGTTTGACCATTACCATGTCAGCGCCTTCCTGGATATCCAGCGCAATTTCGGTGATCGCTTCGTCACTGTTGGCCGGATCCATCTGATAGGTTTTCTTATTGCCACCTTTAATGTTGGCTGCCGAACCCACCGCATCACGAAACGGACCATAATAGGCCGACGCATACTTGGCCGAGTACGCCATAATGCAGGTGTTCACAAAGCCAGCCTGTTCGAGTGCGGTTCTGATGGCACCGATGCGGCCGTCCATCATGTCAGACGGTGCCACGATGTCAGCACCGGCTTCGGCATGCGATAACGCCTGCTTCACCAGTACCTCTACCGTTTCGTCATTCATTACGTAACCGGCATCGTTAATCAGTCCGTCCTGACCGTGACTGGTAAAGGGATCCAGCGCGACATCAGACATTAACAACAGGTCGGGATACGCCGCTTTGAGCGCCCGCATCGCCTGCTGCGCCAGGCCATCAGGGTTGAATGCCTCGCTGGCGCAGTCTGACTTTTGCGCCTGCGGCGTGACCGGAAACAGTGCCAGTGTGGTGATGCCCAGCGCTATCCACGCGCGGGCTTCCTTAATCAGCTCATCAATCGACAGCCGCTCGACACCCGGCATCGACGGAACCGCTTCCCGCTGCCCTTCACCGGGCAACACAAACACCGGATAAATCAGGTCGCTGGCGTGTAACTGGTGTTCAGCGACAAGGCTTCTCAGCCCGTCCTGGGCCCGTAATCGACGCATACGGCGTGCGGGAAAAGAAGAGTGCATCATAATCTGCTACTGCTCCGAGGTTAAATGAATGGCTTTAATCTGGTTTCGTCCGCCCTGCTTGGCGGCGTACAGCTGTTTATCTGCTTCTTTAAGCAAATCACGTTCGTGATCTTCAAAGGCGATAACCGCAGTGGCAATACCGGCGCTCAGTGTCATCGCAATCAGTTCGTCGTCCCAGTTTACCGGCGTGGTTTCGAGCTGACGGCGCATGTCTTCTACCAGTTGCTGAGCACCCTCGGTGTCCGTATTTGGCAGGATCAGGGCAAACTCCTCACCACCTATCCTACAGACATCGTCTGACGGCCGCTTCAGCTGCGACTGCAGAATACCTGCAACATGCTTGATGCAGGCATCGCCGGCAGCATGCCCGTATTCATCATTAATTCGCTTAAAGTGATCAACATCAATCATCGCGAGTGACAACGGCGTTTGCTCACGGCGGCTGCGGCGCCCTTCGGCTTTAATGCGCTTGTCGAAGTGACGACGGTTCTTGATACCGGTTAATGAATCGATGGCGTTGAGCGCCTCAAGTTCACGGTTGGCATCCGATAATTCACGCAGTGCGATCTGTAATTCGAGTGTCCGCTCCTCAACCTGGTACTCGAGATCGCTCTGGTAGCGCTGCTGTACATCAAGTAAATCTTCTTTCGCGCGATTGGCGTCTTTCTCCTGCAACAGCGCTTTCGCCTGGGCGTCGTACATTTCATTACGGGTATGGCTGTAACTTATTGCTACCACCAGCGCCAGCAGCAGGGTTTCAATGGCCGCACCGAGCATCACCAGGTAATTGGAAGAGATGGTTAAATCAATAATATTCAGGTTGTCCAGGCTCGCCGTGAGGCCGCTGATGAGCAAAAATGCCCAGGCGATGGAGAAGTACCGCGCCACCACCACGCCTTTCAGAACCAGCCAGGTCCCAAGTCCCAGGGCCAGCAGCACCGCCATACTCAGTAACACCAGGAAAATTTTAATCAGAATAGCGTACGGCAAAATCAGGCCCAGCGCGATGTTGACCAGAAACACACCAATGGTGATTTTAAGCACGTTGTCCATGCGCGGCAGGTACTGCCTGACCGGCAGCAGCAAGCGCGAGAACTGCATGGCGAACACGATGGTCAGGTTGGCGAACACCACAATCGCTTTTTCCTGAAACAGCGGCAACGCAGGCCACAGGTAGGCATACCCGTAACCGTGCAGGGAAGCCAGTGATAAGGCCATACAGAACACATAGCCTGAATAGGCGATGAACGAGCCACTGCGGGTTGTCAGAAACAGAAACAGGTTGCTGACCCCCATGGCACATAAAAAGCCAAAGAACAGCCCCATCACCAGATTATGACGAGGCGTATACTCAATATATTCACGCTCCTGCCAGACCTTCAGCGGCAAGCGTATGGTGCCGGAGGCCTTAACCCGAACCAGCACCCGTTGCGGTGCTTTGCTGTCAGGTAGCGGAAACAAAAACGTCCGGTGTTCAACCGGGCGGTCTGTAAATGGCTGTGTGTCTCCGCCACGGTACACCTTTACCGGTGACGAGACATCTTGCTGATAAATGGCGATTTGCACGTCGTCAAGCAGCGGATAGCTGATTTCCAGCAGGTAGTTGTCATCATCAGAATGGGTGGGCGGGATAGTAAAACTGAACCAGTAAGGCACATGATGCATACCCAGGTTAACCGGGTTTTCGACCGGCAGCCAGCTGGCCGCGGGTTTGTTGAGCATACTGGCAAACGTATCGCGCGCCTCAGGGTCGACCTGATACCCCAAACCGGAAATGCGATCTTCCGTGGTGTCATCCGGCAGCATCGACATGGCAACCGCAACAACACAGAAAAACGCCAGACAGGTGGTAATAACCATCCAGACATTGTATCGGCGTTCATCGTTTACGCTTAGCTGCATCGTCTATGCCTTTTCTATCCCAAATAGCCGGCATGCATTAGCATAACTGGTCTTGCGGATAAGGTCAGCAGGTTGTGACAGTATCGTTGACACCTGTTCACCAATATGCGGGATCAGGGCCGGTGAATTATTCCGCCGGCGAGGCTTCGCCGTTTTCGGAAACAAATAGGGCGCGTCAGTTTCCAGTATCAGCCGATCCGACGGAATATCCGCCAGGCATGCACGCAGCGCATCACCACGCTTAGGGTCGCACACCCAGCCGGTGATGCCAATGTAAAGGCCACAGTCGAGATATCGACGCAGTGCGTCCGCGCCCTGGGTAAAACAGTGTGCAATGCCCCCTGATAACGAGGCCAGATAGGGTGATAAACAGCTCATCTGCGTATCTATGGCATCGCGCTCGTGCAGGTATACGGGCAAACCGCAGTCTGCAGCAATCGCCAGCTGTTGCTGAAATACCGATTGCTGCACATCCGGCGGTGAAAAGTTACGATTAAAATCCAGTCCGCATTCACCTACGGCAACCACTCCGGGCTCTGACAGCAGGGTACGAAGACGTGCAAAATCCGCGTCCGTGGCATTTTTCGCATTATGTGGATGGATTCCCAGCGTGTAACAGATGTGCTCAGGATACGCCTGATGAAGCGCCCGTGCGCGATCCCATTCCGACGGTTCGGTGGTGATGACACACAATCGGGTAACCTCTGCGCTGCACGCTTCGGCGATCACCGCATCCGCATCGAGTCTGGGGTCGGTCAGGTTGACCCCGCCATCGAACCAGGACATTTACTTAATCCGCTCGACCCGGATCCGTTTGTTCACGCCCTCATGGGACAGATAAAACGCACTGAAAACACCGCGATCAATGGTCACTTCCTGACCTACGCTCAGTTTCAGATCGCCATCGTCGGTCTGACGCCATACCGTGCCGTTATCCAGCGTGACAATGTGATTACCGCGCAGGGTCTCATCAAGCTTGGTGATGGTACCGTACAGCGTATCTTCGCCGGTCGTGTTGTCTTTTTTGTGCTCAAGACCAAACTCGGTTGTCGCCGACGTACCGGCCTCGTCACGGTATGCTGGTGCAGGCAGTTTCGCCGCTGGCTGTGCAGGCTGCTGAGCGGCCGGTGACGGGTAACGGCGTGACAGCGAATCTTCCAGCCCGCTGTACTGGTTCATATCTTTTACCAGGCGGTCATAGCAGACCAGGCGTTGCAGACTGTTAGACTGCTTGCTGCATTTGGCAAGCGCTTCACTGATAGTTTCAGCGCTGGCGGTCTGACTCGCGCCAGCTACGCAGAAACCTGCGACAACGAGTGTTTTAAACTTCATGGGTAATCCTTCAAACCTGTCTTTACGTGTTATTTTTATTGGTCAGCATGAGACGACGAATCCTCTCCCACAGCCTCATCCTCACTTTTGGATGCGTACAGGCTGCCTACCAGCACGCCTACCTCAAACAGCAGCCACATCGGCACGGCGAGTAACGTCTGTGAGATGACGTCCGGTGGTGTCAGCAACATACCAACAACGAAAACCCCCACGATCACGTAGGGACGCTTCTGGCGCAACGAGTGCGCATCGGTAACGCCCGTCCAGCACATCAGAATAATGGCTATCGGGATTTCAAATGAGACGCCAAAAGCAAAAAAGAGTTTCAGTACAAAGTTAAGATAACTGGATATGTCTGTACTGACCGTCACCCCCTGCGGTGCCACGCTGGTAAAAAATGCGAAGGCAATGGGGAAAACGACGTAGTACGCAAACGCAATACCGGCGTAAAACAGCAGCGTGCTGGAAAACAGCAGCGGCGCAATCAGCTTCTTTTCATTGCGGTACAGCCCTGGTGCAACAAATGCCCAGACCTGATACAGCACGTAAGGAATAGCTACGAAAAAAGACAACACCAGGGTAAGTTTAAACGGCGCAAAAAAGGGTGACGCGACATCGGTCGCAATCATGGAACTGTGTTCTGGCAGCGACTGTAACAGTGGGGTTGCCAGCCACTGATAGAGATCCTGGGCAAAATACACCAGTGATAAAAACACCACCAACACACTGGCCAGCGACTTTAACAACCGGGAGCGCAGTTCAATAAGATGGGAAAGTAGACTCGATTGATCTGACATCAGTTCTTTTTATACGGTTCTCGTACCGACTCGGCGGCTTCTTTGAGTTCATCGACGCTTTTTTTCAGGTCAGGAGACAGCTCGGACAGCCCCTGTTGCTCGGCTTTTTTCAGATTCTCGTGTAACTCATGCACACGCAGCTGATGCTCCATTTCGTGCTTAAAGCCGGACGCGGCGTTACGCACACTACGAATGGTATTCAGCGTCGAGCGCATGGCGCCGGGCAGCCGCTCGGGACCCAGCACCAGCAGGGCCAGGACGGCAATCAGCAGCAGTTCCCAAAAACCGATATCAAACATCAGGACTTGTCTTTTGTTTCCGTTTTGGTTTCAGCGTCAGGTTGTTCTGTTTTCTTTTGCTCAACCTGTTTTTTTTCATCAAAGTCGGCGTCTTTGTCATCATTCACGGCATTTTTGAAGCCCTTGATAGCACCGCCCAAATCAGAGCCGATATTTTTCAGACGCTTGGTGCCAAAAAGCAGTACCACGATGACCAGCACGATCAGCAGCTGCCAAATACTTATACCCATGTTACATCTCCTTGGATTGCGTGTGCACAGTATGCCATCGCGGGGAGCAGCTTTCACCAGATTATTTGCAATCTTGACTGGCCTGACACCGCACCAGGTAAGATTGACGGCGGACAGTATTCAACGCATGCTTAGAACAGGAATGTGTGGTGATACTGGTGAATATGAAGGACGTGGATAAATGCTAGGTAACTGGCTGATGCTGAGCAGCACGCTGCTGGTTGCCGGCAACGTGCAGGACAACAACCAGCCTCTCCTTACCGAACAGGCTTCCGGCGACATCGCGCAGGAGGCGACAGCACCACAGCCCACGCACTGGATTGACCGCTGGCAGGAAAACTTCACCAACTCGATGAATAATGCCGTTCGCCGGCTGGACAGTTTTTTCGCACCAGAAGGTGCGCCACCTGACGACAGCGCCCGTGCCGAAGGGCGAATCATGCTGGCCTGGGAACCCCGCAGCCGCGACCTGATGCAGGCCAACCTGCGGTTTCGCATTCGCGTTACCCTGCCCTCACTTAAAGACCGGGTCGACCTGCTTCTCAGTGATAATGAAGATGAAACCCAGGACAACATGGTTCAGGCTGCCCGTAATACCGACATGGTGCAGCGTGACAGCACAACACTGGCGGTGCGTTTCAGACCTGAGCAGGATTCGCCCCTGTCTTACCGTATCGGTGCCGGGCGGCGCGATCAGTTGTATGCCAAAGTCCAGTTTGAGGATACCGCTATCCTGAATTCACACTGGGCTGCCCGCTACGACAGCGAAGTGTATTATTATACCCGCGACCGCCTGGGCGCAGAACTCGGCCTGTCACTGCAGTATGCCAGTGAGCACAAAGGCGCATTTCGCTTTAACAACCGCTTTTATTTTCGCGACAATACCAATGACTGGCTGTGGCGACATGAACTTCAGTGGCTACAGCCCATCTCTCAACATCATGCCCTGCTTTACTCTGCCATGACAGAAGGGCTGACCCAGCCTAACTATCGTACCGAGGAGGTTTACGGCGGTATCCGCTGGCGCACCAACTATTTGCGCGACTGGCTGTATTTTGAAGTGGAGCCTTACGTTATCTGGCTGCGCGATGAGGACTTCTCGCCGTCGTATGGCATCGCCCTGCGACTGGAAGCGTTTTACGGCAAACGTTCCTGAGTGGCGAGCGCCCATGCATGGGTTTATCCGCAAAAAAATCATTCGCCAGTGGTACGGGTGGGGTGTGTTTCTCTATCCGAATCCGTCAGCCACAAGGATGCGACTGTCGAGCACCCAAGGATGGTTTACGGCGTGTTGAAGACAGGCCGGGCACCGGGAACGGTAGGGGATGCCTTTCCGAACCCGTCAGCCGAAAGGATGCGGCTGTGGAGCGCCCATGGATGGGTTTACGGCGAAGTGACAAGCACCTCACGCGTCTACACGAAGAAGGGGCTTCTGTCTGAAACCCTCAGCCGCAGGGATGCGGCTGCGGAGCCCCCATGGACGGGTTTACGGCGTGTTGAAGACAGAAGCCCCTTCTTCGGGTGGGCGCAGAGCCATACAAAACTTAAGGCCGCAGTGCCCTTTCGCCTCGTGCCAGCCCGCACACGCCGGTGCGTGATGACTCAATGATCTCTGCGCACTGGCCCATGGTGGTGGCAAAGGCATCCAGCTTGTCACTGGTGCCGGTGATTTCAATGGTGTAGTTATTGGCGTGTACGTCCACGATGCGCGCACGGAAGATATCGCTGTTGCGTTTGACTTCCGAACGCACTGATTCGCTGCGGGTCGCTACTTTAATCAGCATCAGCTCACGTTCAATATGCGCGCCTTCGGTTAAATCGACGATTTTGAGCACATCAATCAGCTTGTTCACCTGTTTGGTGATTTGCTCAATGACCTTGTCATCGCCGTGGGTGATGATGGTCAGACGCGACAAACTCGGGTCATCGGTTGGGGCCACACACAACGAATCAACGTTGTAACCCCGCTGCGAAAAAACCCCAACGATACGTGACAGGGCGCCAGGGGCGTTTTCCATCAATACTGAAATAATACGTTTCATCAGGTTCGCTCCGTCTTACTCAGGCGCATATCATCCATGGCACCAAACTTAATCTGCATGGGATATACGTGCTCATTCTGATCAACAGCAATATCCATGAATACCAGTCGGTCGGTGTAGCTGAAACACTTTTCCATTGCCGCATCCAGCTCATCAAGCTTATCGACCTTGATGCCAATATGCCCGTAAGCCTCGGCCAGTTTGACGAAATCGGGTAACGAATCCATGTAGGAATGCGAGTGACGGCCCTTATAAATCATATCCTGCCACTGCCGCACCATACCCAGCGCGCGATTGTTCAGTGAAATGATCTTCACCGGCAGGTTGTACTGCAGGCATGTAGCCAGTTCCTGAATATTCATCTGGATACTGCCATCACCGGTGACGACCACGGACGTGGCGCCCGGATGCGCAAACTGCACGCCCATCGCCGCGGGCAGACCAAAGCCCATGGTTCCAAGGCCACCCGAGTTGATCCACTGACGGGGCTTTTTATACGGATAATACAGCGCAGCAAACATCTGATGCTGCCCTACGTCCGAACTCACATAGGCCTCGCCCCTGGTGTGCTTATACAGGGCTTCGATTACCCGCTGAGGCTTGATGTCGGTGTCACCCTGCTCATAGTTCAGGCACTGACGGCTGCGCCACTGGTTAATTTGTTGCCACCAGTCAGCCAGCTTATCCCGCTGCCCGGACAGATCTTTATTGACCATCTGATCGAGCATCTGCTCAAGCACCTTGTCAACCGACCCGACCACCGGGATATGCGCGTTAACGGTTTTAGAAATAGACGCCGGATCGATATCAACATGAATAATGTCAGCATGCGGACAGAACTTGTCGACGTTATTGGTTACCCGATCATCAAAGCGGGCGCCGAGCGCCAGAATACAGTCGGAATTATGCATGGTTTTATTGGCTTCCAGCGTTCCATGCATACCCAGCATGCCAATAAACTGTTCATGTGTCCCGGGGAACGCGCCCAGCCCCATTAGTGTGCAGGTAACCGGCGCATTCAGCTTCTCAGCCAGTTCAATTACACGCTCCGCAGCATTGCTGGCAATGGCGCCACCGCCCACGTATAACACCGGACGCTCTGCTTTTAACAGTGCATCTACGGCCTTTTTGATCTGTCTGGGGTGGCCCCGCTCTGTGGGATTGTAGGAGCGCATGGTGACATCGGTAGGAAACACGTATGGGTGCGATTCCTGCACATTCACAATATCTTTGGGTAGATCCACTACCACCGGTCCCGGACGTCCGGTATTGGCAATGTAATACGCCTTGGCAATCGCCTCAGGAATATCGACTGCGCGTTTAACCAGAAAACTGTGTTTTACAATTGGCCGTGAGCACCCGACCATGTCAGTTTCCTGAAACGCGTCCTCACCAATGTGCATTGACGGCACCTGACCGGATAGTACGACCATTGGAATAGAGTCCATATAGGCGGTGGCAATACCGGTGATGGTATTGGTTGCCCCGGGCCCTGACGTGACCAGGACCGTGCCCGTTTTGCCGGTTGAGCGTGCGTAACCATCGGCCATATGGGCCGCTGCCTGCTCATGACGTACGAGGACATGCTTGACATCATCCTGCGCAAACAGTGCGTCATAAATGTCAAGTACGGCTCCGCCCGGGTAGCCGAATACGTGTGTCACTCCTACATCTTTTAGCGCTTCAACCACCATGGCTGCGCCCGACATCATTTTCACGGTCATTCTCCTGTCGTCGAAAGGTATTGCCAGTGTTCATGGAACATAGCTGGACTATATCGAAGGAAATAGGAAGATAAAACACGTTTTTTCAGAAAAGTGAGACGCATATCCCATATAATCATTTTTTTAGGCGACTTATCCTAAAATTTTATTATTACGACATTATTTTTAGGATGAATTTACATATTATTAACAAAAAGACAGCTTACCCCCTCCTTCTTTCCGCCCCTTACAGGATGACGCCGTTTTTAAACAAAAATTAATCCCGCTTACCTGGTCGGCTGTTGTTAAAAACTCAATCTTGAGTCGTCTGAGCAGGTTGCGCATAAGCCGCATTACACGGAGCGATGGAAAACTGATAGCCCAGCGGATTCGTCTCATCACGCTCTGCCACCAGCATTGAATAATCGTCGATGGTGAGCACGCGCTGATTGACAGTTTTTGCGCATGAAGAATTCGGATAGGTTTCCATATTAAAGATAAACGAGGCAATCATCCTGTCGATCAAACCTGGCTCAGGCGTCACGGGCGCAGCATCTCCCTCGCTCTGCGTGGTCTCACCACGCCGTCCAATTTCAATGACATCCTCACCGGTAAACTCTTTTAACTTGGCCAGCCGTTCGTCTTGGCTCAGCCCTTTAAGCTGGTTGCGCTGCTCGTCGGTGAGATCACTCTGAATAATTTCAATCGGAATATCCAGGGTATACACCTGCTCAACATAGGGTTTGAATACCAGATAAAGCGCAGAGATCACCACTGGCAGCAATACGATACGCAAAAACATGGAGATAATGGCAAAGGACCGATCCTCCCAGTGCACAGGGACACGAATGCGAATGATGCGCAGCAGACCAGCAACCAGCAACCACAGGTTACCCGCCATCAGCATAACGCAGGCCAGCACAATACTGGCCACAAAAATCCACATCGGCAGCATCACCAGTGTAGTAAAACCCAGGGTAAATTTAAGCGGTGCCGGTTCAATGCCGGAAATAATATTGACCTTCATCGCCGCCATTGCCAGCGCAAAGTTGGCGGTTGCTGCATACAGCACCAGAAACACCCCTTTTCCCAGCATGGTGTGCCACATACGGTGAAACAGATGCCAGATTTCCCGGCTCAGACCAATACCGGCAATCAGTCCGACCCAGACAATGCCGGAGCTTTCCCAGTCGCCCTGCTCATTATTGAACAGCAGCAGGATAAATGCGGCAAAGTAGGTCCACTGAGAAAACGTCAGCTGAGCAAAGCGTTCCCGCCAGGTACGTTTGGGTTTGGCGGGTTTCTTGCGCTGTCTGAAATTCTGAAAATACGCTTTCAGTGTCTCGATGGCACCGCGGGAAGGTTCAGGGTGTGAAGGCAAGGGCGCCTTCTCAGACACGTTGTTGTCCATGGCTGTGAGTCTGTGTTTTCTTTTCAGTCTCACACGCTTATGCAGGGAAGTAAAGCAGGCAGCCAGACTGCCTGCGAACGGCTTATTTACGCTGTTTCGGCACCCACGCCCAAATCATTTCGCACAAGACTGGCTCAATACCCTGCGCATCAGTAACTGTCACTTTTACCGTCACTTCGCCTTTGTCTTCGCGCTGCATCATCGCAATCTGCTCATCGGTCAGTTCGGCCACCGCCAGCATGTCTCCTTGCGCTCGCTTTACGTAACTCAGGTTCATGTTTTTAATCAGTGGCAGCTTATCGCCCGGCAGATTAACACCGACAATGAAACCAGTGGCCGATTCTGCCAGCAATGCCATGCCGGCGGCATGCACACTGCCAATGTGATTCTGTACTTTTTTGTAATTTTTCTGTCTGAAGGTCACGCTGGAAAAATCGGTCTTCAGAATATCCACGCTGACAGTATTCGCCAGTTTCACTTTGGAACGAAACGCCCAGGTCAGCAAACGCCTGCTCAGCCATTCAGGGTAGCGGTTTGCTTTTTCGGCAAATTGCCGAAGCGGATTGGTCGCAGCCATGTCTTACTCCACAATCTGGTTTGACCAGTTAGCCTAGACCGACCCACGCCCTGATGCAAGCAAATATTCAGTCCTTGCCAAACAGTGTTTTTAACTCACCAAGGTGCGCCTCATAGCGCTTCCAGCGGCCCAGTGAACGCGCGTTGATAGGTTCGCGCACCTGCACTTTACTGGCGGTTGAGACCGGTGCAGCGTTTTTATCCACATGCAGACACTGCGGCTCCCATGGCAGATTACAGAATGCCAGCAGATCGCGGACTTCTGACTCGGGCGAGGTTACCAGGGCTTCATAAGACTGTAGCCGGATTTGCTCAGGGAAACGCGCGGCCCAGCTTTGCATCAGCGTAAGGAAGCGCTGATACAGCCTGCCCGTTGTCATCAGATCGTAGGCATACGCGTAATACGGGCTGTGAATAGAAAAAAGCTGGCGGTAATTGCCGATACAGGTATCCATCGGTTCGCGGATAAGACACACGATTCGGGCGTCAGGAAACGCGCGCAGTATCAGTTCTGTGTAGAAAAAGTTAAACGGTAACTTATCAACCAGCCGGGATTTGCCCTCACACAGGTAATCGGTTCTTTCGAGGTAGGTCGCGCCAATGTCGGCCGGATCGACTGTCTGTGCTGCCATTAGTGTCGCCAGGTCCAGTACCTGCGGCGAGGGGGTATGAGAAAGCTGCTTTACCGTCACGCCAAAGTCCTGCAATTCACCACCTGACGCCACCTCGCTATGGTGACTGATAATGCGCTCGACCAGCGTCGTTCCCGACCGCGGCATACCCAGCACGAACACCGGCCGCTGCGAGGCGCTGCCCGCCGCGGCGTCAATCTCAGAGACGGTTGCTGCACGATCATCCAGATAGTCGAAAATAGCGGAAAACTGTGTCCAGGCCTGACGGCAAACCGCCTGCTTGGGTTCTTTTGCCTCTGCCAGCGCAGCAAATGCGCTGTCATAGTCACCCAGCGATTCATACAGCTTTGCCCGTGCGTGACCGAGGTGCAGTACCGCATCCTGATTCGCAGCCAGCGTGCTTTGCAGTGTTTTCAGATCATCAAGCCAGGCCTGTGTCGCCGGGCGAGTTCCCAGATCTGCCAGCGCGAAATGCGCCTGATAATAATCCGGTTTGAGTGTCAGCGCCTGTTCAAATGCGTTGTTTGCGCGTGCAAAGTCACCGGCAAATTTGCAGGACACGCCAAAATTGTAATAAAACGCGGGGTTATCATCACACAGTGCCAGGGCGCGCGTGAAATAATCCAGCGCGCGCTGATGATCACCTACCCGGCTTAACGCGACGCCCAGCGTATCGAGTTCGAGCGCACGCTCAATCTGGTCAGGCGGGGCGTGTTGTGCAGCGTGCTGCGCCCGCGTCATATCCCCTTTTAACGCATGGCATTTCGCCAGATACACATAAGTCAGTGTCCGGGCTTCCAGCGATAATGAGGTCTCAAGCAAACGAATGGCCTTATTAATCTGACCAAGTTCTATATGAATAATGCCCAGCAGGAAGTACGCGTGGGGATCGTCGCCAAACGTTTTAATCGCCGTGACACAGGCTTGGTGGGCTTCACGAAACTGGCGCTGATTTATTGCCTGGCCGGCCAGCGTCAGATAATGCGCTCGGGTTGTCATAGCGTGATGGTAGTACCCTTACCAGACACCGTGGCCGGGCATTGCGCCCGGCCACCGCATCAGAGTTACAGTTCAAACTTATAATCGAACCGTAAGCCTACCACACGTGGCATCAGCAGGTAATGGCCATAGTTCCGCAGAATTTCCGTACCGTTCGGATTCATTTCCGGGAAGGCAGCCAGGCCGATATCGCCCTGATCGCGACGTACCGAAGTGTACGCATACTTGTCGAACAGGTTGTCGATATACAGCGTAACAGACCACATGTCGTCTGACAGGCGGGCATTGAGGTTACTGATTGCAAAGCCGGGAATGGCTTCACCGTTTTGTCTCAGGCCCACGGTCGAATACACGTCACTTTGTGCCGTGATCCCGTAGTTGATATCCAGCAGCTTGCCGTCCAGCACTTCCTGCGTATAGGTTACGCCGAAAGAGAACTGCTGTTCAGGCGCGCCCGGCAGACGGTCGCCGTCCTTACCATCATAAAAATCCTGCAGTGGCGTACCGGCGTCATCAAATACCCCGAACAGATACGGCGCATCTGCCGTCAGTTCAGCTTTGGTGTACGCATAGGTAGCATACATTTTCAAATTATCGGTAATGACACCGCGTACAGACAGCTCAAGCCCCTGGGATTGTGCGCCTTCGGCATTAACCGTAATCGGCTGCTGGCCATTAATGGTCGCACCGCCGACCTGCGGATCATTCCAGTCGACCATAAACGCTGCCGCGTTCAGCTGCAGTTTGTTTCTGAAATAACTGGTTTTCAGACCAACCTCATAGTTGGTTGTGGTATCCGCACGGTATACCTGCTCACGCGGCAGGGCACAGACGATCTGGTTGGTGATCTCGTCAATATTTGACGGACAGGCCGCCACGCCGTTAGCCCCACCAATCCGGAAGCCTTCGCTGATGGTGACATAGGCCATAGCATCATCACTGAAGCGGTAGCTGGTGTTGAATTTAAACAGATTACCGCTGTCGTCGGCACTTTCCTCACCGTAGTCCAGTACGATGGAATCCGGCGCACGTCCGTCAAATACGGTGTAAAACAGTGGCAGGTCAACAGCCGAACGTGTATTCACGTCATACTGGTAGGAGCGGATACCTACCGTTACATCCCAGTCTTCCGAAATCGCATAGGTCAGTTCACCAAACAACGCTTTCTCGGTGATCTCCTGATCGGTAACCGAATAATATTCGAGTGAATCCGGACGGTAATTACCGCCGACACCCCAGACATCGATGGCATATTTATCGAAATTCGGCGTGAATTCTTTACTGCTGCCCTCGTACTCTGTGTTGTAGTAATAGCCGCCAATTATCCACGACAGCGGACCATCCGTCTGTGATACCAGACGCAGTTCCTGGGTCAGGGTTTTCTGCTCGTCCAGTTCTTCCGTGTAAGCAGAGAAAGCCGGGAATTCTTCATAGCTGTAGTCGAGGCGGATAAGCAGATCGGTCTGGTCACGCTGACCGACAGCATCAAATTTGGAGTAACCGGTGGCAGACACCAGTTCCGCAAACCCCAGATCGGCCGAAATCTCAAGACTCAGTAGCGAGTCCTCTTTATCACGCGGCTCCTCGTAGCGGTATGCCGACTCATAAGGGCCGATAATGTCGTTAAGTGGATTGTCCGCCGCCAGTGCATTGTGCTGCGTAATCGACCGCCCTTCTACGTCCTGATTCTGGAAGAAGTAGGTCAGCGTACCGTCGAGTGTGTCGGTCGGCGTCCAGCGCACGGCAACACGGCCAGTCAGCGTATCTTCCCCGTTGGCATCTTTCACGCGACGCAGATTCTGTGATACCGCATCGGCATCACTCCAGTCCGGGTCTGGCAATGACACACCCGGCTCGCGGACAACATAGTTGTAATCAATAAACCCGGGGTTTTTGAAGTAATTCAGTGACGCGCGAATACCCAGCTCACCCTCAATCAGCGGCGTATTGAACACAAAGCCGCCTTCGCCACCGAGACTGTCGCTCTCCTGCAGCGTAAACACATCACCGGTGATCGAGCCGGTTGTGAAGTCCAAATCAACCGCCTTCGGAATATAACGAATCGCACCACCGAGCGTGCCGGCGCCATACAGCGTACCCTGCGGCCCAATCAGAACCTCAACACGGTCAACGTCAACCAGTCGCATATTCAGAAACAGCGGGATATCACCCACGTAGGTGGCAACCGTGCCACCATTTGAGCCAGGCCCGGATGAATTTGTATTCAGACCTCGAACAATGACCGGTGAGTTACTACGTCCACCCTGATCAGTGACAGTCAGGCCCGGCACCCAGCGTGCCATAGCATCAAGATCTTCAATATTCTGTTGCGTCAGTGTTTCTGAGGTAATGGCAGAAATGTTGATAGGCACTTCCTGCAACGAGCCGGTACGACGGGTTGCAGTAACCTCAATTTTTTCTACTTCCCGCTCTTTAACAGCGGTCTCCTGTGCAAAAGCTGAAGCGCCGGTCATGGCGCTTGCTACCGCACAGGCGACCAGTGAATAGCCAAAAGCATTGCGCGTTCTTGCAGTCATTCTTAATGCACTCCTGGTACAGCAAGTTATTGGTGTAAATGAGATGAGCACGTTTTGTGCCGTTTTGGCCGCGCACTCTACCTGTTCAGGCCTGCACAACACAACATTTACGCATATTTATGCATTTGTGTTGAAATATGATGCAGCAAGACAGCCTATACCCAGGGGTATGAGCACAAAAATCAACCACTGGTAAAGGTAGCGTATGACTGGGTAAACCCTGTGCATTTTCGCGATCAGTTGCACCAAAGCAGTGCTAAACGGTAGAGAAAACAGGACAGGCAGGTGAAAACCAGCAGATTTTGCCTGAAAACAGTGCACAGCACGCAGATGCAGAATGCATGACCCGCAAACGCGGATTAGGACTTAGTAATAAAAAAATTTGGAGCGGGAAACGAGATTGGTAACTCGCTGAGAAACAGTGGCCGGCATCCGGTCGCGACCCCAACCTTGGCAATCGTTTCTCGACGAGGTTGTGCACTACCAGCTGAGCTATTCCCGCACAGGACTGCCGTAACGGCATTAAGAAAATTTGGAGCGGGAAACGAGACTGGTAACTCGCTGAGAAACAGTGGCCGGCATCCGGTCGCGACCCCAACCTTGGCAATCGTTTCTCGACGAGGTTGTGCACTACCAGCTGAGCTGTTCCGCACAGGACTGTTGTAACGATATTGAGAAAATTTGGAGCGGGAAACGAGATTCGAACTCGCGACCCCAACCTTGGCAAGGTTGTGCTCTACCAGCTGAGCTATTCCCGCACAGGACTGCCGTAACGGCATTAAGAAGATTTGGAGCGGGAAACGAGATTCGAACTCGCGACCCCAACCTTGGCAAGGTTGTGCTCTACCAGCTGAGCTATTCCCGCACTCTGTTTTTGAGCGAAAACATCGCTGGTTGATTTTCCTGTCGTCAACCTTGCCAAGAATGGCAATCGTTTCTCGACGAGGTTGTGCTCTACCAGCTGAGCTATTCCCGCGTACCAAAAAAAGACACTTCGTTTGAAGTGGTGCGCATTTTACAAAAAAAACGCCGCTACGCAACCGTTAATTGCAGATTTTTTTGCGCACGGCGTATTGTGCGCTTAAATAGTAAACACTTTCTCGCGATAGTATCTGAGTTCTTCAATCGATTCTCTGATATCGTCCAGCGCCAGGTGAACACCCTTCTTGGTAAAGCCGTCAAGCACCTCAGGTTTCCAGCGTCGGGCCAGCTCTTTAATCGTGCTGACATCGATACTGCGATAATGAAAATACGCCTCCAGCTCTGGCATATATTTAACCATAAAACGCCGGTCCTGGCCGATCGTGTTGCCACACAGCGGCGATTTGCCGGCATCCACATACTTACTGAGAAAGGCGATAGTCTGGCGTGCCGCTTCCGCCTCGTCCACCGTGCTTTCGCGGCAACGTTGCGTCAGTCCGCTTTCACCATGAACACGGGTACACCACTCATCCATATTGTCCAGCACACTGTCGGGCTGGTGAATAGCAATGACCGGACCTTCCGCCAGCACGTTCAGCTGCGGATCAGTCACAATGGTGGCAATTTCCATGACCACACAGGTTTCGGGATCCAGCCCGGTCATCTCCATATCAATCCACACCAGGTTCTGATCATGCTTTGACATTCGGTCTCCTTATTTGATTGCGCCGTAGCAGTAGCGGCGATGTCACGGTATCATTGCGTTAGTATACGTGAAACAAGCGAGAAAGCGTGGCAAAAAAACCCAAGCTGACACAACGACAAAAACGTCAGGTCGCCGCCAACCGGAGTAAACGGCTGGCACGTAAACAGGCAGACACACAGCAAAACGTAGATTTATCGTCTCTGGAGCCCGGTCGGGTTGTCGGACGGTTTGGCAAACATGCCGATGTGGAAGATGCAAACCATCAGGTATTTCGCTGTCATATCCGTCGTACTATCGAGTCTGTGGTATGCGGTGATAATGTGCTGTTCAGTCCTGGAGAAAGCGCGGAAAGTGGCGTGAGTGGCGTGATTGAGCTGGTCAAAGATCGCGATACTGTTCTCACCCGGCCTGATTTCTATGATGGTGTAAAACCAATAGCCGCCAATATCGATCAGATTGTCGTGGTCAGTTCTGTGAAACCGGCGCTGTCACTCAATATTATCGACCGCTATCTGGTTGCCTGTGAGGATATTGGGATTGCACCGCTGATTGTGCTTAACAAAGTTGAAATGCTTGATGACGCGGAACGCCAGACCGTCTCCGACGCGCTCTCTGTCTATGAGAAACTGGGCTATCAGGTACTGCTTACCAGTTGTAAAACCGGTGAGGGTATCGCAGAACTGGATGCCTATCTGAACCATCACACCAGTATTTTTGTCGGCCAGTCGGGGGTTGGAAAGTCCAGTCTGGTGAATCGGGTGCTGCCAGACGCCGACGAGGAAGTAGGTGAAATCTCAGATAATTCGGGGCTCGGCCAGCACACCACCACCGCGGCCAAGTTATTGCATTTACCCCGCGGCGGTGACCTGATTGACTCACCCGGAGTACGCGAGTTTGCGCTCTGGCATTTGCCGCCAGAGCGGATTACCTGGGGGTTTATTGAATTTCGGGATTATCTGGGCGGCTGTAAATTTCGTGACTGCAAACACCTTGATGATCCAGGCTGCCTGCTGCGCGAAGCTGTTGATAACGGCAAAATCAACCGTGGCCGGTTTGAAAGCTACCATAAAATTCTGGCTACGATGGAAGAACAGCGTCCCAGCCGGAGCCAGCCATTTTAACCCAGCGCGCTACCCGCTTGCCTGAGCATCGGCAATGTCACAGTGCCAGCCTGACGTGTGCTCAGGCGTCTGAATCCGGATGTTGTCATAATCGACGCCGTCAAGCAGGGCATCCACGCCCTGTTCAAATTCACGGGCAATGTCGCTGATGCGCTCACCCTGCTCCTCAAGCGCAGCAAAGTCACTTTCATGCTGTGCCACCAGCGCCTCAATTTTTTGCGCAAGGTGCTGCTGTTCTTCCAATAGTGCGTTGTTGATGATGACCCGATCGCCCTGCTCGATTACCGCCTCACGGGTGATGCGCTCGATATCCTCAGAATAGCGCGCCAGCTCTGCCTGAATACCGTCAATCGGCACTTCCAGTTCGGCCATAGACTCGCCCGCCTCGGACAAATCCTGATACGCCAGGATCAGATCGTGATTCATCGCCACCGACGCCACTGGCTGGCAGTGCTTATAGGCGTGGATCATATAGTCCCCGTTATCTTGCGTTTTTGCAGCCGCAATATTCAGTACCGCAGCGACGGCGATCGCAGCCAATCCCATTACCATTTTCTGTTTCATGCATCGTTCCTTTTCAAACGTCAGTCTTCCTTATAGTCGCGCCGACATCTGAAAAAGTTGAAATGATATAAGCCATAAGCAGATAAATTGTAAACGACGGCATCAGATGCGTTACAATCCGCTCATTATCTTGATTGGAGACCTGACGTGCTGGACTGGTTAAAAGTAAACCTGCAATACATAACGCCCAAACACCTGCTTTCCAGACTGGTGGGAAAACTGGCTGAGGCCGAAATGGGCAGCCTGACAACCTGGTTTATTAAAGTATTCATTAAACAGTACAACGTAAACATGGACGAAGCGCTGTATCCGCAGCCTGAGCACTACCGTAGCTTTAATGCATTTTTTACCCGTCCCCTTAAGCCTGACGTGCGCCACATTGACGACGGTAAAGATGTGCTTATCCATGCTGTAGATGGCACAGTCAGCCAGTTTGGCGACATTAACCATGACAGTATTTTCCAGGCGAAAGGTCACCACTTCAGTCTGACCTCGCTGCTTGGCGGCAAGCCCGAGGTAGCGGCCCCGTTTAAAAACGGGAAATTTGCGACCGTTTATCTGGCGCCGCGTGATTATCATCGTATCCATATGCCCATCGAGGGAACACTGACCGATATGCTGTATGTTCCCGGCGAACTGTTTTCGGTTAATCCACTGACCGCGGCCAACGTTCCGGACCTGTTTGCCCGCAACGAACGTGTGGTTGCGTTGTTTGATACGCCTGTCGGCAAGATGGCCATGGTGCTTGTTGGTGCAACCATTGTTGCCAGCATCGAGACAGTCTGGGCCGGCACGGTAACCCCGCCTACCGGTAAAAATGTGCAGCACTGGCAGTATGAAAAAGACAGTGAAGGCAGCATCAAGCTGGGCAAAGGTGAGGAAATGGGCCGCTTTAAACTTGGCTCGACCATTGTGGTCTGTTTCGAGAATGATGCCATCCAGTTTGAAGACATGGCGCCGGGTAAAACAACCCGACTGGGTGACGCGATGGCAGTAAAGCATCAGGCTGATCCGGCTGCTTAATGGATCCTGTCAAACGCAGCCTGATCTCACTTCACTTTACGGTAATTCTGCTTGGCGGTACGGGCCTGTTTTCACAGTTAGTACCGCTTGGCGCAACCGATATCACGCTGTTTCGTTCCATTCTGGCCAGTCTCGCGCTTTTTCTCTTTTTGAGACTGAGTGGCGAGACCCTTCGCCTGTCACGACGTCGCGACTATTCCATTGCAATTGGTCTGGGGCTGCTGATGGCGGTTCACTGGATAACCTACTTTGCTGCCATGCAGCTCTCCAGCGTCTCCGTAGGCATGATTGCAATGTTTACCTTTCCGGTAATCACCGTGTTGTTAGAGCCCTTTTTTGAGCGCATTTCGCTGGTCTGGCAGGACCTTTTTTCCGCCATTGTTGTGGTCACCGGCATTGCCCTGATGGTGCCGGAGGTATCACTGGACAATGACATTACCCTGGGCGTGATGGTGGGGGTACTGTCGGCAATCCTCTACTCGCTCAGAAACCTGCTCCATCGCAAACATTTTTCGCATTACAGCGGTGCCAAAGCAATGGCATGGCAGACGCTGATAGTCAGTCTCTGTGTGCTCCCTTTCATGTCAGACGATGTCGCCGGTGCGTCGGCGTCCACCTGGGGACTGCTGGTGCTGCTGGGGACAATATTCACCGCCCTGCCGCACGCCATGATTGCGGCCAGCCTGCGCTACCTGCGCGCAAAAACCTTTTCGCTTATCGCCTGTATGCAACCGTTTTACGGTGTAATTCTGGCTATACTGTTACTCGGAGAGTCCCCGGGATGGAAAACGCTGCTGGGGGGAATACTGATTACATCGGCGTCGGTTTATGAGACGCTGAATGCGCATAAGCTTCACAGGAAAGAGTAGCGGCCATGCAAATTATTGCGCACCGGGGAGCCTGTCGGGATTATCCCGAAAACACGCTTTCTGCGTTTCACGAAGCCTTTCATCAGGGCGCAGACGCGATTGAATTTGACACCCACCAGCATGAAGGCGAAATACTGGTGTTTCATGACCGTTATCTGCATCGCACAACAAACGGCAGCGGCCGGCTTGCCGACACGGCGTTAAGCACCCTGCGCCACCTTGATGCCGGTCAGGGGCAAACCATTCCGCTGTTGCACGAAACGCTGGCCTGCGCCCCGCCGGGCACCTGGTGTAATATTGAAATAAAGCACCTTCAGAACGTTGAGCAGTGGCTTGGTCAGCTCGACAACGCGATTGTCGACAGCCGCATCAGTGCAGACCGTCTGTTGATTTCTTCGTTTAACCATCACTGGCTGCGCAGCATTAAACAGGCGCGACCTTACCTCAGGATTGGCGCACTGACCGCCAGCTATACCGACTACAGTATTCGTGAGGCACTCGACCTGAACGCAGAGACGCTGCATATCGCGCTCGACATCGTTACACCGGATTACGTGAAAGACGCACAGCGCGCGGGTCTGAACGTTTACGTTTATACCGTTGACGGACGACAGGATATGCTGGAACTGGAGCAATGGGGGGTAGATGGCATTTTCACCAATGTGCCCGGCTTCGCACGCCAGGTGCTGCATAACGATGAATCACTGACCAGCGTCTATCACCCCTGACCAGCCTGCTGCAGGTTACTTTGCCTGCGTACTCATGTGGGAAGCGAAGATCGTATTACGGCAGCAGACACAACGCCGGCACAAGCGCATATTCACCCAGTGTCCAGCCACAATCAACATGGCCCCGACGGCAATGGTGAATGGCTCGTACTGCTCACCGAAGATATCTTTAAACCAGTAAATTGCTCCTCCTGAAAAGAGCAGCAATAACGGGTAATAGCGCCCGTGATAGCGCAGCGCTCCTGACAGCAACGCTACCGCACCAATCAGCAAAGAGATGCTCAGGATAGTGCGTTCAAACCAGGTTTGCGCAAAAAAGGTAGACCCAATCAGCGGCAGCAGCGGAATGGCCATCGGCAACGCCAGACAATGCAGCGCACACAGGCTTGACACCCAGATGCCTATTTTGTCCAGAATTGTCGGGTTTTCTACCGGAGTCATGACTGCCACTTACCTGAAAAATTGATGTTATATTATAACAACCACTACAAGAAAATAAACGGCTGTGTTATCGGAGTTGATAAATTTAATGTGGTGCGGCGATCTGCCGTGAGGTGTTTCGGGCTGGTGCGCGATGCTCATATCGCGCTTCAAAGTACTCGCTCATAGACATCAGCTGCACGCCATAAGCGTCCAGCTGTGGCAGGTGGCGTGCCAGGAAAGCCAGCGTGCTGTCATGCGGATGGGCAATACCAATGGCCACACCGCGGCGTCGTGCAATATCAATCAGCCTGGCGAACTGGGCATTCATGAACGACAACGTTTGTTCGTGATCAAGAAAAACATGCCGGTGCGCACTCGGCACACCATTCTCCACCGCTACCTGCTGCGCCAGTGAGCCTGCGATGGTCCGGCTGTCGACGAAAAACAGATCGCGCTGCCGCACCGCCTGCATCAGAGGCTGCAGTATTGTGCGGTCACGGGTTACCAGGCTGCCCATATGATTGTTGATACCCATGGCAGTGGGCACACTGGCGAGCGCAGCATCCAGCGTTTGGCTGATGTGAGACGGGTACATATCCGCCCGGATAGCACGCGGCCCCAGCAACTGATTATTCGCAACAGCTTCCATTGGCAGATGAAGCATAACGTCGCGTCCCTGTTTGCTTGCCCTGTGTGAGAGCGTGGTAGCCAGGGGGGTGTCAGGTAAAATCGAAAATACCACCTCGGAGGGTAGTCCCAGCGCATTAAAATCGGTCTGACGGTTTCCAAGATCGTCGAGAATGATGATGATATCGGCACGATGGACAGAACGAATAAGGTCGGCGGCGTGTAATGGCGCGGCGAAAACAACAAGAAGCAGCAGCATGATCACGTGCAGCCAGTCAGCGGAGTTCCCTTTTTGTTGTTGTTCTTCTGCCATCCAGGACGCTACTTGTGTATTGTTTTTGTAGTCAGGTGCTAGAGAAGCTGCAGATAAGCCTGAGCGGTAACAGAGATATGTGCAGCTTCTCTAGCATACCTTGGCTTGGTTCTGGTTAAAAGCATTAGCAGCAACCCAATTATGCGATAGCATACCTGTTGTTCAGGGCGACAAACGTTGGAACGGCTGCCGTCACTGTCTATGATTCACGTTATCACGCATTACCGGAACCTACTATGACTGAAAACGCCCGCATCATGCCTGTTGTTGATGACATTAATCAGACCTGGCAACGCATGCAGCAAAGCCCGACTCCCCCCGTAGCAACCCCGCTGGATTATCACCCCCGATTGTCTGAACAAACGGGGATGCAGGTGTTTTTAAAACACGAACAGTTACAACACACCGGCTCATTTAAATACCGCGGCGCGCTGTCGCGTATTCTCGCGCTGACAGACGAAGAAAAGCAGCGGGGTGTGATCACTGCCAGTTCGGGTAATCACGGTATGGCCTGTGCGAAAGCCAGCCAGCAGGCCGGAGTATCACTCAGGGTGTTTGTTCCAAAAGACGCATCTGAACTGAAGGTGAAAAAAATCCAGGGGTTTGGCGCCAGCGTGACCCATGCCGACGGTGACTGCCTGGTGGCCGAGCAGGCGGCCGCACGTTATGCTCAGGACCATGGCATGACCTATATCTCACCCTATAATGATCCCCTGGTGATGGCCGGCCAGGGCACGATTGGTAAAGAACTGCTGCAGCAGTTACCTGACCTTGATGCGGTGTTTATCTCGGTTGGTGGCGGCGGGCTGATTGGCGGCGTCGGTGCCTGGCTAAAAGCCCACAGCCCGACCACCCGGATCATTGGTTGCTGGCCCGAAAATGCCCCTGCCATGGCGGCCTGCCTGGAAGCAGGAAAGATCATCGACGTGCCTGAATCAGACACCCTGTCCGACGGCACCGCCGGCGGCGTTGATGACGGAGCCATTACTTTTGACGTTTGTCAGCAGGTCATTGACGACAAAGTCCTGGTCAGTGAAGACGACATCGCAACCGCGCTGCGTGATATGGTCGCGTTTGACACAACGATCGTAGAAGGCGCTGCGGCTGTGGCCATCGCAGCCGCCCAGCGCTACAGTCCGGCGCTTACCGGAAAGAAAGTGGCAATCATTCTGTGTGGCAGAAATATTGCGTTTGAAAAACTAAAAAGCGTGATTTGTTCTGCCTGATCAGAGTACGCTGCGTTTACTTTATCACCAAAGAGGAAAAACCATGATCAGCTACGTTACCCTCGGAACATCCGATTTAGCCAAAGCCACGGCGTTTTATGAGTCATTGCTTGGCGAGCTGGGAGCAAAGCGCCTGATTAACATGGATCGCATCGTGTTTTTTGGTCGTTCACCCAAAGAGCCCATGATTGCGGTCTGCGTCCCGTACAACAAGGAAGCCGCTGACTGTGGCAATGGCAACATGGTATCGATTGCCGCTGGGTCGAAAGAGAACGTGGATGCACTGTATAAAAAAGCGTTGTCACTGGGTGCCACCTGCGACGGTGAGCCTGGCGAGCGTATCCCCAATGTCTTTTACGGTGCCTACATTCGCGACCCGGACGGTAACAAAGTCTGTTTTTGCCACATGTAAACCTGGACTAACCGGATCACGGTCCGTTTTTAAAGCTTCCTGTGTTGCTGCCGATACCGAGGTTAAGGCAGCAACACTATGGAGCAAAAAATGGAAAACCAGCGTCAGAATGAGAAAGCCGTAGCGGGTATCTTTGCCACCGTGATGACCTGCGTATGGTGCTACAACGCACTGATGATGACCGGGGTACTGAACTAAGTTACAACGCCAGCCATTTGCTGGGATTCAGTGCCTTGCCTTTGTGGCGAATTTCAAAATACAGATTCGGGTAACTCTGACCACCACTCTGCCCGACCAGTGCAATGGTGTCACCAACCGCAACATTCTCACCGGCCTGCTTGAGCAGCGCCTGATTATGGCCGTAAACACTCATGTAACCATCACCGTGATCAAGGATGGTCACCAGGCCAAAGCCGCGTAGCCAGTCGGCATACAGTACACGTCCGTCTGACACGGCTTTCACCGCGTTACCTTCATTGGTTTCAATGATGATGCCTTTCCAGCGAATCTGTCCCTGACGGCGGGTACCGAATAACTGCCGGACTCTGCCGTCAGCCGGCACTGACAACTTCCCTTTCACACCGCTTAATCCTGACAGCGTGATATTTTCGCTGCGAGAGCGTCGCTGCGCTTCCTCAATGGCCTGAACCAACGCGCGTTCATCGGCCTGAAGTTGTGCAATACGGGCGCTTTCTGAGGCGATCTGTTTATTCAGCTTTACCAGGGTGAGCTGACGGTCCTGCTGCCTTGCTTCCAAATTAGCGCGCTGATTTTCCTGCTGTTTTAGCAGTGCAGTGAGTTCACTGGCCTTCTCATCAAGCTGAAGGTTAACCTGCTCGAGTTTCGCGACATCATCACGAAATACACCAATGGCCTCCTGACGGGCTTTGGAAAGGTACTGGTAGTAGGTCAGAACGCGCTCGAACTTGCGGGCATCTTCCTGATAAAAAAGCATTTTGGCGTAGTCGTAGTGCCCGGCCATAAACGCACTGCGCAACTGACTTGCCAGCAGCGACTGCTGCTGAATAATGGACTCGCGCAGTGCGCGCTGTTCAGCCTTAAGGCGCGCCTGCTCGCGCTGATTCTGCTGCAAGGCATCACGGGTTTGTGACAAGGCACTGGCTACCCGTCCAATTTCCAGCTCTGACGCTTTCAGCACCTGTGCGAGTTCTTCGGCACTGGCCTGATTGTCCGCCAGCGCCTGCTGTCGGGCCTTCAGCTCTGCCTGCAGTGCTTCAAGCTGTTCCTGTTCTTCCTGCGCCATGCCTGCCGGTGTGATAACCAGCAAAAACGCAATAACGCCTGAAACCAGCCAGTACCGCATCAGCCCGCTTCCCTCATTGCCGGTAAGCCTGATCAGCACTGAGCCTGACCATGCCTTTCACCAGTTTAAAGGCACTCCAGATGAACACCCCTGCCAGGATCAGCCAGCCTACCAGGACGATGGTCAGAATGCCGCCGACAACCGACAGCACAAAGCCAATGACAAAGGTTTTCACCAGATTTTCGTAGTGGTCAGCAAAGCGTGTGTGCGCCGCGTCAGACTGCTTGATGATTGCCCATATGCCGCCTGCGAACCAAAGCAGTCCGGTAAACAGTCCCAATATCATCAGTATGTATGCAATCAGTGCGTGCTGCTTTGCATCCATGTCCTGCTGCCCGAGTGGCAATGCCATGTCCTGACGTCCCGATGTTGCTGAAATTCCCTTCAGTTTATCCGAGCCAATCCGCAATGCCCAGTTCAATTTCCCAATCCCAACAACCGGTTAGCCACAGTTAATGTTGCAGGCTGGTTTCTGCGCCAATTTTCCGTATACTTTGCACTCTTTTTTACGGTCAATTTGTCGAAGGGTAGAAGTAATGGAGCAACTCATCGAGTTCGCCAGCAATAACATGCTACTGGCAGGTATCTGGGTAGCCCTGGTGGTCATGCTGGTATACAGCTACATCAGTGGCCTGACATCGCCGGTGAAAGAAGTCGGTACCCATGAAGCCACGTTGCTGATGAACAAGCAGGACGCGGTGGTGCTGGATACACGCCAGGTAAAAGAGTTTCGTGCCGGTCATATTCTGGGCGCACGACAGCTTAAACCGGAGGAGCTCCGTGAAGGCAACTTCGCCAAGCTTGAAAACCAGAAAGACAAACCCATTATCGTAGTGTGTGCGATGGGTAACTCTGCACGTGGTACTGCTGCGTCATTGTCAAAAGCTGGCTTTGCCGATGTCAGAGTACTGAAAGGCGGCATGAACGCCTGGCAAGGTGCCGGCTTACCGGTTTCAAAATAGGAATTTGCTGTGACGACTCAGGTAGAAATGTATACCAAAGCGTATTGCCCGTTCTGTATTCGAGCGAAAGCGCTGCTGACCGAAAAAGGCGTAGAGTTTAAAGAGTACGCCATTGATCGTGAGCAAGCCCTGCGCGATGAAATGATTGAGCGCGCAAATGGCGGATGGACGGTGCCACAAATTTTCATCAACAACCAGCATATTGGCGGTTGCGATGACCTTATGGCACTGGAGCGACAGCAAAAGCTCGATGCCCTGCTGGCCGGCTAACGGCAGGCAGCGCTAAATAATTATAACGAAGATTAGGATTTATCATGTCTGAACAAAATCAAAACACCAACGCTGACGCGGCACAGGGTCAGGGTCCTCAACTGAACATTCAGCGTATTTACACCAAAGACATTTCATTTGAATCGCCAAATTCACCGGCTATTTTCATGAAAGAATGGAAGCCGGAAGTGAAGCTGGATCTGGACACCAAAACCAGCAAAATTGACGAAGGGCTGTACGAAGTTGTGCTGTCTGTCACAGTCACCGCGACGATGGGCGAAGAGACCGCGTTTCTGTGTGAAGTTGAGCAGGCCGGCATCTTTGCTATCGGTGATATGCCAGAGCCAAACAAAGCTCATACGCTGGGCGCATTCTGCCCGAATGTACTGTTCCCGTATGCCCGCGAAACCATCTCGAACCTGGTCAACCGTGGTACTTTCCCGGCACTGAACCTGGCGCCGGTTAACTTCGATGCCATCTTTGCAGCCTACCTGCAACGCCGTGCTCAGCAGGCTCAGGATGGTGAGCAACCACAACAGCTGGACGCCTGATTAACGTGAAGCCCGATACACAGGCTGTCTCGGTATTAGGGGCAGGGTCGTATGGCACTGCCCTGGCGTTTTGTCTGGCCCGCAATGGCGTACCAACCCGCATATGGGGTCGCGATGCGGCGCACATGCAAAGCCTTGCCGACAAGCGTGAGAACGAACGTTATCTGCCTGGCGCACCGTTTCCTGAACAACTGAGCGTAGAGCCCGACCTGGCAGCTGCGGTTGCAGCCAGCCGGGACATTCTCGTTGTGGTACCCAGCCACGCGTTTAAGGCCATGCTTGAAGCCCTGAAGCCGCTGCTGGACGATTCACACAGAATCATCTGGGCCACCAAGGGACTCGAGCCGGGTACCGGACGGCTGCTGCGTGATGTTGCGCTGGATGTGCTGGGCGATAAATACCCTCTCGCTGTACTGTCCGGCCCCACGTTCGCCAAAGAAATGGTGCAGGGCTTACCCACCGCTATTTCGCTGTCGTCTACCGACGAGGCACTGAGCGATGAGTTTGCCGCGAAACTGCATTGTGCACGTTCTTTCCGGGTGTATAAAAACCCTGATTTCACCGGCGTGCAGCTTGGCGGTGCGGTCAAAAATGTCATCGCCATTGGCGCCGGTCTGGCTGACGGACTGGGATTCGGTGCTAACGCCCGTACGGCGCTTATCACCCGCGGTCTGGCTGAATTAACCCGACTCGGTGTGAAGCTCGGTGCTCAGCCTGAAACCTTTATGGGTATGGCAGGGCTCGGCGATCTGGTGCTGACCTGTACCGACAATCAGTCACGTAACCGGCGTTTCGGTCTGGCACTGGGCCAGGGCAAATCGGTAGACGACGCAATGACAGAAATTGGTCAGGTTGTAGAAGGCTACCGCAATACCGAGGAAGTGCATATTTTGTCGCAGCGGCTGGGTGTGGAAATGCCTATCTGCGAGCAGATCTATGATGTGCTGTACCATGGCAAAGCGCCAAAGGATGCAGCACTCGCACTACTTGGCAGAGATCTGAAAAGCGAAACTGCGTAATCACGATGCTGACGTTATCAACGCGTCAGCTTCGTTATCTTGCCCCTTCAAATCCCAGCTGACGCCAGCTTTCATACACAAACACCGATACTGCATTTGACAGGTTCATGCTCCGGCTGTCCGGCCGCATCGGAATGCGCACTCGCTGCTGGGCAGGCAGTGACTCAATGATCTCGTTCGGCAGGCCTTTGGTTTCAGGGCCAAATAACAGCGCATCCCCGCGTTGATACTGCACGTCACTGTGGAATGCTTTGCCTTTGGTGGTACAGGCAAATACTCTGCCCGGCTGACAGGCCGCCAGATAAGCGTCCAGTGACGCATGACGTCTGACGTCGGCAAACTCATGATAGTCCAGGCCGGCCCGGCGGATCCGCTTGTCATCCCACGCGAAACCCAGCGGTTCTATCAGATGCAGCGCAAAGCCACTATTGGCACATAAACGAATGATATTGCCCGTGTTGGGTGGGATCTCAGGCTGATACAGCACAATGTCTAACATGACGGGTCACCACAGATGAAAAAGGGGCGCTAAGCATAATTTACCGTAACAGCGCCCTCAAGCACTGTCGGCGTGAAAAAAGTCGAAAATATCCGACAGCACCGGATTGCGGTACTCATCACTTTCGTTAAACAGCTCATGATGCGCGTGCGGGATAATTTTTAAAGTCACATCCGGAATGGTTGTCACCACCCGGCGCTGACGACGGTTATCAATAATGGTATCGCCATCGGCACTGAATACCAGTAACGGCGTGGTGATAGTGCGCGCGTGGCGCTCGATAGCATCCATTGCCTGCTGCGCCGCATCCAGCCACTCGCTGGTGACGCCACCCAGCTGGATTTGCGGATGGTCATCATACAGCTGACGAAACAGGGCATAACGTATTTTGCTGTGAGTGAGTTTATTAAGCGAATACGGAAACGCAACGTACGGTGTCTGCCCGAAGAAATACCCACTTTGCCGCTTACGCAGGCGATTCCAGCGCAAACCAACACCAATCAGCAAGTCTGACAACCAGACAGGTAAGGCCGGCCTGACACCAAACATCGGTGAGGCGAGTACCGCCTTATCAAAGAAATCCGGCTCCCGTATCAGCGTCAGTGCGCCGATGGCTCCGCCCATGGAGTGACACAGCAGATAACGCTTGCCGACCTGTCGCGGAAGTACGATGTCGCGACAAAACGCCAGCAGGTCGTCAACATAGTCATCAAAGGAGTCTACGTAACCGTGCTGTCTGTCCTGTGTCATGCGGCCTGACAATCCCTGACCACGATGATCCGGAATGAACACCGCAAAGCCATTCTGATACAGGTCATAAATCAGCTCTTTGTACTTCAGCAACGACTCGATACGACCCGAGCTGATAACAACCGTGTGCCTGGCCTGTGCAGGAATACACCACGCGTAATGCACTGTGATATTGTCCTTGCCCATGAAGGTGCCCTGCTCGACCTGGTTTTCCCAGAAGTCATTGAGGGTAGTGGTGAAATGTTCGTTAAGTTGGCGTTCCGTTGTCAGCGTCCAGTTCATCGTCAGTATCATCGAGGGGGAATCGCATGGTGACCTTTAGCCCCCCTTCACCTAAAGGTTCAGCATGAATACTGCCATGATGCATTTCGATGGCGGCCTTTGCAATGGACAAGCCCAGCCCGACACCGCCTGATTCCCGCTCACGAGCGTCAGATGTGCGGTAAAACGGTGCAAAAATCTTCCCGCATTCCTCCCGGGTCAGCCCCGGTCCGTCATCACAGACCTGCATTTCCCAGTATCTGTCGCACACCGCTACATGCACATGGACATGCTGCGTGGCGTAGTGAATGGCATTACGCACCACATTTTCCAGTGCCCGTACACACAGCTCCGGGTCAACACGCACAGCACGCTCAGGAATAGGAGCCATGGTCAGCGCTTTATCCTGTCCCTTTGCCTCAAACTGCGCATCCTGCAGCCAGTCTTCACACAACGCTGACAAGCCGACGGTCTGACGACGAAGTGCGCCGGCTTCGGTACGGCTTAATGTCAGCAACTGGGCAATCAGACTCTCCATCCTGTCTGCCTCACGTTCGATCCGCTCAAGCAGTTGAGGATCCACTTTCTTCTGATGCGCGATGCCAAGCCCCATTTGCAGTCGGGCTAGCGGCGATCGCAGTTCGTGAGATATGTCTGCCAGCAGGCGCTGTTGCGCCTGCCACATTGACTCGAGCTGAGCGGCCATGGCATTAAAGTCACGGGCCAGCTGACCCACTTCGTCCTTTCGCTTTGTCGCATTGCCTACCCGCGACTGCCAGTTACCCCGCGCAAGCTCGCCGGTGGCATGCTGAATCGTCAGCAGCGGGCGTACCAAAGAACGGGCAAACCAGTAAGACAGGGCTGCACTAATCACCACGGCCAGCGCAATCATGACAAACAGGGTGGGACGGTGCGGCGGGCGTTCGTCCAGTCTCATCAGAAACAGCGCCTGTTCGCGTCCGTCATAGTCAGCCCTGACCGGCCCGGTAATGCGCACGATGCCGCGACGAAGCGCGATAGGTGAGCGCTGACTGGCCGCCTGCTTAAGGTCGCGGATATCATCAGGGCGCAGCGGTGGCCCCATACCACGGACAATGTCACCGCTTTGTGTATCGAGCGCAACCACATTGCCGCGTACGGTACGGGATACCCGGGTCAGTATCGCGTCAAGTGGCCGGTATGCCGCCCGCTTTCCCTCAAGTATGGCTGCCACCTGGTTGAGCGAGGTAATGTCTTCTGGCGCGGCGGCGGCGACGCTGAGTTCCTCCGATAACCAGCGTGCGCTGACCACTGCAATGACAGCGGTGATCAGACAGGTCAGCCAGAACCACAGGAAAACCCGGCCAACCAGCCTGCGGGTCGGATTAAGCTGCCTCAGTAAACCGTTCATGGCTGAACAAACAAATAACCGGCACCGCGAATTGTTTTGATTCGTTCAGGCGTCGAGTGTTCGGCCATTTTTTTGCGCAGGTTGCTGACATGCATATCGATACTGCGGTCATACGCCATCAGGCGCTTCCCCAGGGCCTTTTCACTGATGGTTTGTTTCGTTACCCGCTGACCGGCATGCAGCATCAGCAGATGCAAGATGGCAAACTCGGTACCGGTTAACTGCAGCGGCGCACCATCAATTGCTACCGACTGACTGGCGTGACACAGCGTGACACCGCCCAGGCTCAGCTGCTGCTCGCCCGCCGACGACAACGCGATGTCCTGGCGCCGGAAGAAAGCGCGAATTCGTGCCACCAGTTCACGGTGATTAAACGGCTTTGGCAGGTAGTCATCGGCCCCCAGTTCCAGTCCCAGAATACGATCATAGTCGTCGCCACGTGCGGTCAGCATGAGCACCGGCGTCGTATGGGTTGTTCGCAGCCGTTTCAGCACGTCAAAGCCGTCCATTTTTGGCATCATGACATCCAGCAGGATCAGGTCGTAGCTGCTGCCACAGGTAGCCTCTGCCAGGCCAGCCTGGCCATCGTGCTCTACTGCAACCCGGTAACCCGCCTCGGTGAGATAATCAGACAGCAATGCGGTCAGCTCAGTATCGTCATCAATGATCAGCAGGGACTGTAAGGACGGCCGGCTGGTATCCGACAGGCTTGTCTGGGGAGCATGGTGTAGTGTCATGGTTTTTCCGGTTCTGGCCACTGGCTATCGTTGTTTCTCATCGACACTATTAAGCATACTAAGTTCCGCGTCAGGCTGGCACAGGATGTCGCTGTCTTTACACAAGCTTTACACTTTGCTGACGCTGCTTTGCATTGTGCACGCTAGGCTGTCAGTGTCGATAAAACGAGGAGACGCGTTATGACATCACATCTTATCCGCACACTGGTGCTCGCTTCGGTTCTTACCGCCGGCAGTGCCATCGCCCATCCTGGCAATGAAAGCCCCCGCCCGGCCGGCGGTATCATAAAAACAATGCAGTCGCTGTCGCTGACAGATCAGCAACGCGCTGAGGTAAAGTCACTCATGAAGGCGTGGCGGGCAGATCGCACCGACCAGCCGCCACGGGGAAACGCTGCGCGACTTTTTGCACTGGCAGAACAGGACGAGAAGACACTACGCAGCACGGTGACTGAGCAGGTCGACGCGCGCCTGCAACATGCGCTGGCACGGGCTGAACTGCACCATGCATTGTATGCCCTGCTTGATAGCGAACAGCAGGCGACGCTCATCAGTAAACTCAATCAACACCAACCTGAACGTCTGCCACCCCAAGCACGCATGCACAGGCTCCTGAATAAACTGGACCTGACTCCGGAACAGCGCGAAACCGTGTCACCGCTGCTTGAGGATGCAGAGAGTCTGTTCACGGCGCAGCACCAGCTCATGCGCAGCATTCGCTCTGCACAGCAGGGGATAGTGTTCAGCGATCGTTTCTCTGAATCTGCGTGGCAGGCCGCGCTTGAGCCCTACCGCGCCGGTCTGCTTGATAATGCCATTGCGGGCGCGCTGACAATGCAGCAGGTCTTTGCCGTACTGGATGACGCCCAGAAGCAGACGCTGAGCGACATGCTGGAACGGCGGCGAGAGCACGCATCAGCACGCCGCCATGGATAAATGGATGGCCGGGTATGATTACCCGGCCTGTTATTTTCCGTAATCCGGACGAGGGGGACGATGTGCCTCAGACAAAAACTGTGGTGACGTAACCATCAGGTCAGCGGTCGCACTGGTACAGGCAACCGGGATATTCCATACCGAACAAAGACGCAGCAATGCTTTTACGTCGGGATCATGCGGGGCCGGATTGAGCGGATCCCAGAAGAAGAACAGCGCATCCAGCGTTCCTTCGGCGATCAACGCGCCAATTTGCTGGTCACCACCAAGCGGACCACTTTTAAGCCGCTGAACGGTCAGTCCGGTCTTTTCCTGAATCATGCCACCCGTTGTGCCGGTTGCAACCAGACGGCACTGCTGCATCACCGCCATATGTTTTTTCACCCAGTCCAGCAATTCCGCTTTTTTGTGGTCATGGGCGACCAACGCTACTGTAAATTCGCTCATCGCAGTTCCTTACCGTTATAAACATATAAATATTCAACCCAAACGATGCTGGGGTCAACGGCATAGTCTTATGAAATTTAATAAGATGAACTGGCATAACCAAAACAATAATATAAAATATTTATACATTTTTATTGCATATTTATTCCAATTGAGTAGACTCTGGCATTGTCACAAATGCTTCATTCCGTTGTGTGATGCTGACAACGTGATGAACAGGGTTTACAGGAATACACAATGACAGGTAACAGCATGGGTGCGACCACCCAGGTTGATGACAAACAGAATGCTCCCTCTCCCCTGGCTGGCTACGCCTGGCGGGACGCGCGACGATGTCTGTTGCACGTTCGTGCTTACCGTGTAGCACACTTTTTACCTTTGTAACGCGGTAAGCACGGCTGACTTGTCAGTCCGTTACAAAGGTAAAAAGTGGATTTTTTCTCGATTTAACGCATGCTTAATTTATGACTCACGTTGCCATTTTAGGCGCCAGTGGCTATACCGGCGCACAGTTAGTAAAACTTGTTGAACGTCACCCACACCTGACACTCACGCATACCTGCGTGTCGGCAAACAGTGCTGACGCGGGTAAGCCGATTGGTGAATTGCATGGTGATCTTGCGCATCTCAATCACACCCTGACGCCCATCGACGACGAGCTGCTCGCCATGCTTGCCAGTCGCGACGGCCTGATCTTTCTGGCAACCCCTCACGAGGCCAGTCATGACTGGATGCCCGTGCTGCGAAGCGCAAACGCAACGGTCCTCGATTTGTCCGGCGCATTTCGTATTAAAGACAAAGCGCTGTTCAGTCACTTTTATGGTTTCAGCCATGCCCACCCGGGATTGCTGGATGACGCCGTGTATGGCCTGGCAGAATGGTACGCAGAGTCGATTGCAGCGGCTAAACTGATTGCTGTTCCCGGCTGCTACCCGACAGCCAGCCTGACCGCATTGAAGCCGCTTATCCACCACGCACTTATCGATCCTTCACTGTATCCGGTAATCAATGCTGTGTCCGGCGTCACCGGCGCCGGTCGTAAGGCGAGTCTGACCACCAGCTTTTGCGAAGTCAGCCTCAACGCCTATGGTGTGCTCGGCCATCGGCATACGCCTGAAATCAGCGCCTATCTCGGTGTCCCGGTTATTTTTACCCCCCATCTGGGGAATTTTAAGCGCGGTATCCTGGCCACCATCACGGTGAAAATACGCCCGGGCGTCACCGCCAGTGACATCCACGATGCCTATCAGCGTGCTTACGAAGAGACGCCGCTGGTTCGTTTGCGTGGCTCACAACCTAAGATTGACGATGTGGTGAATACTCCCTTCGCAGACGTGCACTACGTGGTCGACGAAAACAGCGGCTATGCCGTGATCACCTGTGCTATCGACAACCTGATGAAAGGTGCAGCATCCCAGGCTATCCAGTGCGCCAACCTGGTTTGTCAGTGGCCTGTTGCCACAGGACTACTGCCATGACAGCAAACCCGGTTGTCATCAAAGTGGGTGGCGCACTGCTAGAACGTCACGACGCCATGACCCGGTTGTTCGACAGCATTCATGCAGTCAGTGCACAGCGGACGGTTGTTTTAGTGCATGGTGGCGGCCCGGTGGTAGAACACTGGATGGAAAAGCTGTCGCTGCCTACCCGTAAAATTGATGGTTTGCGGGTCACGCCCGATGAGGACATGCCGTTTATTTGTGGTGCCCTGGCAGGGCACTCGAATACCACATTATGCGCAGTTGCTGCAGCATGTGGCCTGGCGCCGGTAGGCCTTTCACTGGCCGATGGCAACATGGTCACATGTACACCGCTGGATAAGAAATACGGCGCGGTAGGCAGCGTCACACCTGCCGATCCTGCCCTGCTAACGACGTTGCTGGCCGGTCATTTTGTGCCTGTGATCAGTTCTATCGGCTGCGACCAGCACGGCAGGCTGCTGAATATAAATGCAGATCAGGCTGCCACGGTCATTGCCAAACTGCTGCGCGCTGAATTACTGCTGCTTTCCAACGTCGACGGCGTGCTCGACGGCAACCGGCAGTTATTGCCTGTACTCACTGCCAGCGAACTTAATGCGCTCTCTGACAGCGGTGTGGTTACCGACGGCATGAAAGTGAAAACCGATGCGGCGCTTGACGCAGCCAATGCGCTCGGTCGCGCCGTTATTATTGCAAGCTGGGATGCGCCGGTCAGCGCGATCCTTGCCCACCAGACCGGTACCCGTTTGTTGCCGTCTGACGCCCCAACAGGAGATGTACAATGAAACAGGATTTGCTGACGTTTGCCAACTGGACACCCGATGCCATGCATCAGTTACTGTCACTGGCCGTGGAAATTAAAAACTCACCACACAGTTACAGCCAGGTACTGGCAGGCAAGTCCGTGGTGGCCTTATTTGAAAAGCCCTCGCTGCGTACCCGGGTGAGTTTCGATATTGGGATTAACCGGCTGGGCGGCCATATGGTGTACCTGGACAGTCAGGCCGGCAAGCTCGCCGGGCGTGAAGATGCCGTTGATATGGCCGCTAACCTGGCATGCTGGGCCGATGCGATTGTCGCGCGGGTGTTTTCACATCATACCCTTGAGCAGTTTGCTGCTGCCGCACGCGTGCCTGTGATCAACGCGCTGTGCGACCGGTATCATCCGTGTCAGGGACTGGCAGATTATTTAACCCTGTTTGAGCGGTTCGGCAGGACAGAAGGCCTGACCATGGCCTATATTGGTGATGGCAATAATGTGACGCATTCTCTGTTACTGGTCGGCGCGCTGCTTGGCTGTCATCAGGTGGTGGTTACGCCGCCCGGTCATGAACCTGACGCGGAGATTGTCAGCAAAGCGACCGCCATTGGTCAGCACACCGGCGCAACGGTGACTGTCAGCAACGACCTCGCGGCGGCACGCGGTGCAGACGTGCTGTATACCGATACCTGGCTGTCGATGGGCGATGAAACGCCGCTGTCAGCCATCAAGGATACATTCATGCCCTATCAGCTTAATGATACGCTGATGAAAGAAACCGGGGCTGCGTATGTCATGCACTGCCAGCCTGCACATCGCGATCTGGAAATCACCAGCTCGCTGATAGACGGTGACACCTCACTGCTTATGCAGCAGGCGGAGAACCGTATGCACGGTCAGAATGCCATTTTAACTCAACTACTTAGTGCCGTTTAAGGACGACATAAAATGCAAAATGTGAAGAAAATTGTACTGGCTTACTCTGGTGGACTGGATACCTCCGCCATCATCCCATGGTTAAAAGAAAACTATGGCTGTGAGGTTGTCGCATTTGCCGCCGACGTAGGCCAGGGTGATGAGGAACTCACCGGCTTGCATGAAAAGGCCATTGCTTCCGGTGCCAGTGAATGCCATATCGTTGACTTAAAAGAAGAATTCGTAAAAGACTACATCTATCCAACGATTACCACAGGTGCCGTCTATGAAGGCGAGTATCTGCTTGGTACCTCGATGGCCCGTCCGGTGATTGCCAAAGCCCAGGTCGAGATCGCCCGTAAAGTCGGAGCAGATGCCCTGAGCCATGGCTGCACCGGCAAAGGCAACGATCAGGTACGCTTTGAGAGTACCTTTGCAGCGCTGGCGCCAGATTTGAAAGTCATCGCGCCATGGCGTGAATGGGACATGGTCTCGCGCGAAGATCTGCTTGATTACCTGGCCAAACGGAATATCCCGACCACCGCCTCCGCCACCAAAATCTACAGTCGCGATGCCAATGCGTGGCACATTTCGCACGAAGGCGGCGAACTGGAGGATCCATGGTGTGAACCATCCAAACAGGTATGGACATTAACCGTCGACCCGGAAGACGCACCGGATACGCCAGAGCGGGTAATGCTGACTTTCAACGAGGGTAAGCTTACACATGTTAACGACGAAGCGTTGTCACCGTATCAGGCGCTGGTCAGACTCAACACTCTGGCTGCGGCGCATGGTGTTGGCCGTATTGATATTGTTGAAAACCGTCTGGTTGGCATGAAGTCGCGCGGCTGCTATGAAACGCCGGGAGGCACAGTACTGCTGAAAGCCTACAAAGCGCTGGAAACCATGGTGCTGGACAAAGCCGCACTGAAATACCGCGAGCAGATTGGTCTGGAGTTTTCTCATGTGATGTATGACGGCCGCTGGTTTACTGATCTCAGTCACGCGTTACTCGCCGGCGCGGCGTCGTTTGCGAAAAAAGTTACCGGCGACATCGTCGTTAAGCTCTACAAAGGGCAGGCTACCGTCACCCAGCGTCGCTCGCCGAACAGCCTGTATTCCGAGGACTTTGCCACCTTCGGTGCCGACGATGTCTACGACCAGAAGCATGCGGAAGGCTTTATCAGACTGTTCAGTCTGTCGAGCCGGATTGAAGCACTGAAAAAGCAGTAAGGGAGAGCAGCATGGCATTGTGGGGAGGCCGGTTCGCCGGCAAAGCCAGCAGTATGTTTAAGCAGGTCAACGATTCATTGCCGTTTGACCAGGTCATGGCCGTTCAGGATCTGACCGGCTCCATTGCCTGGTCCCGGGCACTGAAAAACGCCGGCGTGCTGAGTGATAACGAGCAGCAACAGCTTGAACAGGCGCTCAGCGCACTGCGCGAGAAGGCATTGAATGGCGAGCTCGACTTTGCTGCGAGCAGCGAGGAAGACATTCACAGTTTTGTCGAAGCCGCACTGATCGACGAGCTGGGCGATATCGGGCGTAAACTGCATACCGGCCGCAGTCGGAACGATCAGGTTGCGACCGATTTCCGGCTTTGGGTCAGAGAGCATACGGCTTCCTTACGGGCCGACCTGATTGCTCTGGTCCGTGCCCTGCTGAATGTCGCTACCCGCCACCAGCAGGCGATTATCCCCGGCTATACCCACTTGCAGCGCGCGCAGCCGGTGTTGTTCGCGCACTGGTGCCTGGCGTATGTGGAGATGTTTAAACGCGATCTTTCGCGGCTTGACGACATGACAACGCGTCTTAACCAGTGTCCGCTGGGGTGCGGCGCACTGGCAGGCACCACCTATCCGGTTGACCGCCATGCTATTGCCGCCGATCTCGGGTTCGACGGCCCCTGCCTGAACAGTCTGGACGCCGTGTCGGATCGTGATTTTGTGCTGGAGCTGCTGTTTACTGCCAGCACCAGCATGATGCATATGTCCCGTCTGGCCGAGGACCTGATTTTTTATAACAGTGGCGAGGCTGGCTTTTTACAACTCGGCGATGATGTCACTTCCGGCTCGTCGCTGATGCCACAAAAGAAAAATCCGGATGCCCTGGAACTGATGCGCGGCAAATGCGGGCGCGTGTTCGGATCGCTGCAGGCACTGCTGGTCACTATGAAAGGACTGCCGCTGGCGTACAACAAAGACATGCAGGAAGACAAAGAAGGCGCGATTGATGCGGTAAACCAGTGGCACATTTGCCTGAGCATTGCCGTTGAAGTACTCGACTCGCTGTCGCTGAACGAAGCCCGCTGTCGTGAAGCCGCCAGTCAGGGCTTCGCTAATGCCACGGAACTTGCCGATTACCTGGTAGGAAAAGGTATTCCGTTTCGTACCGGCCATGACATTGCAGGTAAAGCGGTGTTGCTGGCTCTGGAAAAAGGCTGCGCCATTGAAGACTTGCCGCTTGAGGCACTTCAGGGTGTCTGCAGTGACATTGATGAGGATGTGTACGAGGTACTGCAACTGGAATACGGTATCAACAAACGCAACGTGCTTGGCGGCACCAGCACCGAAACCGTAACACAGGCGCTGTATCGCGAGTTTGAAATGCTCGATAAGTTAGGATAATAACGCATGGTGCTGGCCCATCAGGACGGGATAAAACTGTTTCGCAGCTCACTGCCTTACATCAATGCACATCAGGGTAAGACCTTTGTGCTGATGTTTGGCGGCGAGGCCATCGAACACCCCAACTTTCCCAACATTATTCACGACATTGCCCTGCTCAACAGTCTTGGCGTGCGGGTGGTGGTGGTTCATGGCGCACGGCCGCAAATAGACCAGCGTGTTGCACTCAGGGGATTAACGCCGCGTTTCGAGTCGGGCGTCAGGATCACCGACAAACAAACGCTGGAGTGCGTAAAAGATGCCGCGGGATCGCTGCGTTCCCAAATGGAAGCGCTGCTGACCATGGGCCTGCCGAACTCGCCTATGCACGGTTCGCAGATACGCGTGTGCTCGGGCAATCTGGTGGTGGCCATGCCGCTGGGAGTAAGAAACGGCATTGACTTCGAGAATACCGGGGTAGTGCGCAGGGTGGATACTACCGGCATCAATGATCACTTAAATGACGGGTCGATTGTGCTGTTGTCCCCGATGGGCTATTCGACTACGGGAGAGGTATTTAACCTCTCACACGAAGATGTCGCGACGCAGGCAGCCATTGCCCTGAAAGCCGACAAGCTGATCGTGTTCTCCAACTACGACGGCATTTTCAATCGCGACGGTAAACTGCTTCGCACTATCGAGCGTCCTCAGCTTGAGCAGCTGATAGCACAGGGGGACATTACCACCGAACCCACGGTGCTGGCGGCGCTGACGACCAGCGTATCGGCAGGCGTTCCGCGCGCGCACTGTATCAGTTATGAAAAGGACGGCGCATTACTGCAGGAGCTGTTTACCCGCGACGGTACCGGTTCGCTGGTCATGGAGCACCATTATGAACAGTTACGGGGGGCCACCATTGAAGATGTGGGCGGGATCCTCAATCTAATCAAGCCGCTGGAAGAGCGCGGCGTGCTGGTTAAACGTTCTCGTGAACGTCTGGAAAATGAAATTTCGCAGTTTATCGTGATTGTGCGTGACGGCATGATTATCGCCTGCGCGGCACTATACCTTTACCCGGATGATGATTGTGCGGAACTTGCCTGCGTAGCAACGCATCAGGACTACCGCGGGAAAAATCGCGGTGAGCGAATTTTGGATGCGGTAAGAGAACGCGCCAAAGACGCCGGCATATCCAGCATCTTTGTGCTCACTACCGTTACTGCGCACTGGTTTCTGGAACACGGTTTTGAGCCGGCAGACATCAGTGTGTTACCGGCGATAAAGAAAGAACTGTACAATTACCAGCGGAACTCGAAGGTGTTCACCCTCAACGTGTAAACACCCGGGGGCGGCGCTTAGCCAACGGCCTGTTGTGCCGGCGCCGTATCTGACCAGTTGAATAAGTGATGATGGCGACGTCCGTCCTGGTCAACAAAGGTAAGTTCACCATCCCACCCGTTTACCCGAAGTGCCTGTGCCATCATGATGAGGTAGGTTTCATAAAGAAAACCGTTCCCCGCGAAGGTATCCCCACGTAGTTTGTTAAACACCTCTTCCAGACCATCCTCTGAGGTCATCAGTGCTCGTCCGTTAAGCAGAAGTTTTTGCGTCGGCTTGCTGTCAGTGAATGTCATACTGCAACCTTTTCTGCTGTTGATGTCTGCCTTACGCAGAATGTAAGGATTCAGATCATTTTTTCAACAGTCAGACAGGAAGGCGGACACGGCATGTGCGCTACGACGTGGCGCTTCCAGCATTGGCATATGCCCGAGATCATCCCAGACAATCAGTTTAAGGTCCGGTCTGAGCACCTGCCATGCACTGGCGGCACTTACATGCGTAAGACGATCCTGTTTGCCCCAGATGATCAGAACCGGCACGCCGGACGAGGCAAACCGGGCATCCGGAGCGGGTGAAGCAATAAAATCGTCAAACAGATGGGCCAGTTGCTTTCGCCGGCGACAATAGTCGTCTGCCAGTGCCGACAGCACTATGCCTGGCATCACTGGCGGGCGCGCCATGGTCATCGGATAAAAACGCCGAAAGTCTTCACGGCTGGTCATCAGAAACACATTCTCACCGCGCGCTAAATGCTGATCATGTTCCGACGGCGTTAGTCCGTATAAGCCGGACGGATCAAATAAAATCACCTGTTCAACCCGCGCCGTATGACTGGCAGCGAGTTGCGCAGCAATTTGTCCGCCCATGCTGTTGCCGGCAATCACCATGCGTGACACTCCCAGACTATCGAGCCAGTGCAGCAGAATACGAATATAATCATCCAGTGCATAACCGGCACGCGGGAGGTAGCTGCTTTCTCCGTGTCCGGGCAGATCAGGAATGAGCACCCGGTAATGCTGAGTAAAATGACGCGCAAAGCGCAGCCACAGGGTTTTGTCTGCACTGAAGCCATGAAGCAGCAAAAGAACCGGCTTGTCAGCGTCATCCGGCGCTGAGTCGTACCAGTGCAGTTGCGTGTCACCGACACACTGATGCTGATGCCGAAAGCCGTACCACCTTGCTTCCAGTGCCGTTACCGCGCGATACAGCCATTGTCCCAGCATTATCATGGTCTCCTTATGAGTTAACTAAATCGATGGTCTTGTGGCCGAAACCGCGATGCCAGGCGCCTGAATGAAAAACTGAAGCCGGGAAACATCGCAATCACCTTGCCACTTTTGCTTTGATACCAGCTATGACAGCCGCCGTTGTGCCATACCGTCTTTTCCATTTCACGATGGACTTTGGTGGTGTAAGCCGTTTCAGCTTCCGCAGTTACCGAAATGGCCTGCTTACCGCGTTGCCGGGTTTCTTCGATACAGCGCCGGATATAGCGCATCTGCGATTCGATGACAAAGATGGCGGAGGTATGGCCGATCCCGGTATTCGGTCCCGTTACCACGAAAAAATTGGGAAAATCAGGAATGGTCGTCCCGAGATAAGCACGTGGATAATCTTCCCAGCGCGATGCCAGTGTTTGCCCCTGCTCCCCGGTTACCGGATAAGAAATCAGGCCGTCCGTTGCATCAAAGCCGGTGGCATAAACCAGAATGTCCGCATCAATATGCTGACCATCAGTCGTGTTGATCCCGGTTTCATCAATCGAGGCAATCCCATGGGTTCTGTCCATCAGTGTCACGTTCTCGCGCTTCAGGGCCGGGTACAGGGTGTTTGACAAAATGACCCGCTTACAACCAATCGTAAAATCAGGGGTCACTTTGCGCTGCATGTCTTCATCGTCAAACGAACTGGCAATAAAACGGCGTGCTGGCCTGCCGGCCAGCCAGTCAAGCAGGCGGGGAGAATATTTAAACCCGATAACCCGTGCTTCCAGCGCCCAGTAAATTCCCCATCGCAACAACCGTGCGATCAGGGGGTTGCGCAGTAGCCTGCGTTGCCAGGATGAAAACCGGTAGTCCGGTCTGGGCAGCACCCAGTGCGGGGTTCGCTGAAATACTGTCAGGTGCTTTACCCCCGGCGCAATAGCCGGGATCACCTGCGCGGCACTGGCGCCGCTACCAATGATGGCAACCCGTTTATTACGGTAATCCACCCTGTTATTCCACTGGTTGGTATGAAACGCATCACCGCGAAAACGCGACTGACCGGGAAACTCAGGGATAACAGGGGTACTCAGCGGACCGCTGGCATTAATCACAAATTGCGCCGACAGCGCAGGCTGCCCGTTCACCTCGATCAGCCAGCGTTGCGGAACCCCATCCCACTGCATTGCCGTCACCGGGCTGTTGAGCCATGTTTTTTCCCTTAGCCGGTACTTGTCAATAACGTGGGTAGTATAGGCTTCAAGCTCGTCCCGCTCTGCGAACATTTGCGTCCAGTCGTACGGCTCAAAACTCAGAGAATAGAGCGGCGATTGCACATCGACTGCCGCACCGGGATAGCGGTTCTGCATCCAGGTCCCGCCCATAAAATCACGACGCTCCAGCAGCACAATATCCTCAATGCCGCGCTTCATAAGTTCAATGGCGGCGCACAGACCTCCAAAGCCCGTGCCAACAATGACTACCTCGTGTTTTTTAATCGTGTCCGTCGCTTTGCTGTCAGACATGCCACGCAATCCTGATACTGACCAGTCAGAAAACTACCACCTCCGGTAGTCAGGACGCAAGTGACAGGTATCGCCTGAGCAGCGCTTTAAGTTCCTGACGTACCACTGGTTTTGCCAGAAAATCGTTCATCCCGGCTGCCCGACAGTTAGCTTCGTCTTCCTTAAAGGCATTGGCCGTGACCGCAATAACAGGCACGCTGAGCCCGTAGGTCTGCCGCAGTGTCCGGGTGGCGGTAATGCCATCCATAACCGGCATCTGCACATCCATCAGTACGAGATCTGCGTCACCATCGGCAAAGAAGTCGAGTGCCTGCTGACCGTTTTCAGCCAGGGAAACCTGACAGCCTTCCGACTCCAGCATATGCCGGATAATCTCGGCGTTCAGTGCATTGTCCTCGACTACCAGTACATGTGCGCTCTGCCCGCCCGACAGGGCAGGCTTAGGCTGGCTGGCCTGCGTCTCGTCCAGTTCACTGTCAGGCACGACCCTGGCCGGCAGCGAAAAAACAAACTCACTGCCCTTGCCCGGCTCTGATGATACGGTCAGCGAGCCATGCATGCGCGAGGCAAGATAACCGGAAATGGTCAGGCCCAGTCCGGAGCCACCGTACAAACGGCCGGTACTGGCGTCAGCCTGAGAGAACTTTTCAAAAATGGCGGCCTGTTTATCGTGAGGAATACCAATGCCTGTGTCGCTGACACAAAATTCCAGCCAGTGCTGTTTGTCTTTGACCGTCATCGCCACAGACAGGGTGACCTCTCCCTGATGGGTAAATTTCACTGCATTGCCAAGCAGGTTGTGTAGTACCTGTGCAATCCGGGTTTCATCCCCTTCTACCCATGGCGGCAACGCCGTGTTTTTTTCGAGCCTGAATGTCAGGCCTTTACGATGACACAATTCCTGATACAGCCCGGATGTATCCTCAAGCAAATGTTCAAGACGGATAGGTGCCTGGCGCAGTTGCAGTTTTCCGGCCTCAATTTTTGCCAGATCGAGAATATCGTTAATCAGCACCAGCAACTGACGTCCGGCCGTTTTGGCTTTTCTGAGGTATTCCGGTGCCTGTTCGGGTTTATCCTGCGCCAGCTCAATCATGCCGAACAGTCCGTTCATTGGCGTGCGTAACTCGTGGCTCATGTTGGCCAGGAATTCTGATTTTGCCTGGTTCGCCAGGTTAGCCTTTTTCTCAGCTTCCCGTGCGGCCCGGTTTGAGCGATTAAGTGCGTTGATAGTGCGTTTGATGCGACGCTCCATCGGCCAGAAAATCACAACACCTTCAGCCACCAGCATGATCAGCGTAACCACCCACAACAGCGTGACAACCTGACTCACCACACGCAGACGCGCCTGCGCGTCCTGCTCGAACAGGGTGACAGCACCATCCAACAGGTGAAGCAGGGTTGCTGTAGGCTTAGCAGTAAACGCCGTGGGAATAGCCGGACAACCACTCTGGTTAAGTACCGTCTCAGCCTGTCGGATGTAATCTTCAGACAGCGCGTCCAGGCCAGGTTCAGCATGATAGTACGTGCGAATGTGCTCAGGCACCGATGACAATGCCATCAGATAGCGGTGATTATCGGCAAACGTGCGGATAGCGTCAGACAATGTCTGCCGGTGCGTCTGTTGCGCCTCGCCACACAACGACAGCCGGGTGATGTTCAGCGAAATACGCTGCGACAACATACGCTGCTGACCTGCCCGGTTGATCACGACCGCATCTTCCTGCTGGTGACTGAGCATAAACAGCATCAGCAGTGTTGATGCGGTCACCACGCCAGCAATAATCACCAGCGCCGTGATATAGCGAAACCGCACTGTCATACGGGCCATGTTCGTCAAAAACCGGTTCTGGAGACTTCCTGACAGTGTATACCACTTCAGGAAATGGCGTCGGTCAGTGAGACAAAAAATGTCAGCAGTGCTGACGCCACATCCGCCGGCAGCTCATCCTGCACAAAATGCCCGGCCGACAATCGCACCTGTTCAACGCCTCGCGGGAAACTACTTTCAATGTCGTCGAAATACTCGGGAATGATGACCACGTCCTTCTCTCCGTAAATCAACAGACCCGGCATAGCATAGGGTGTATCCAGCATGGCCCATCTCGGCATGTCGAATTGCATCGCCCGGTAATAGTTGGCCGAGGTTGTTGCAGTGCCGGGTATGGAAAACGTCCTCACGTACTCGTCGAACATGGCGGATGGCAGCGTTCGTCCCTTCGCGAGCTGCAAAAAGTGCGACAGCCAGACCCGCTCATTACCGGGTATCATTGCCTCAGCCAGTTCCGGCTGCTGCTGAAAAAACTGATACCACAGGAACCGTATTCCTCCCCGTTGCGTGAGGGCTTCCCGTGCCTTTGCCTGACCGACCGGATTGTTGATCAACGAGATGTTGAGCAGCGCCAGCCCGATCACACGTTCCGGACTTGCCAGCGCAACTTCCTGCGCAATAATCCCGCCCCAGTCATGCCCCACTACAATAAAACGGTCGATCCCCAGGGTATCGATAATCGCGAGCATGTCGTTAGCCAGTTCAGTCTTGGCATAATCCGCTACATCAAAGGTCCGCTCACTGTCCCCCATCCCGCGGGTATCAGGCCGGATATAGCGCCACGTTGCGGGCAGATGTGCGAGTGTCTCTTCCCAGCACATGCTGCTTTGTGGCCAGCCATGAATCAGCAAAACCGGTATGCCCTCACCGCCACTATCACGAATAAAAAAGCGCCCGCGAGGTGTTGTTAACTGACCACAAAATGCTTCCATCGGTATCCCGTTTCTGTTTTTCCAGTAACTTAGTAAAGTAGAGCAGTCCCGGCATCATGTCCACGCCATCGTCAGTCAACGACCATCAGAACTTGCAGTTGACAGTAATTTCGTTTCTACTGGTTTGACCAGATAGGGTGGACACCTGATGAACGAACAACATATCCCGATAACCTGTGCAGACGGCACGCTGCTCGCGGGCACACTGTATCAGCCCCACGAGGTGCAAGGGACGGTCATGATCGGTCCGGCCACGGGCATTAAACGACAGTTTTACAGTCACTTTGCCCGCTATCTTTGCGGGCGGGGCTTTGCTGTGCTGACGTATGATAACCGGGGTATTGGCGAGTCACTGCAAGGCTCTCTGGCAGCGTGCGATGCCAGTCTCATTCACTGGGGACGTCATGATATGACTGCAGTGCTGGACACGTTAAACGCACGTTTTCCCGGTCTTCCCCACTTTCTGGTTGGCCACAGCGCTGGCGGCCAGCTGGTTGGTCTGATGGAAAACGCTCATGCACTGACGGCCATGTGTAACGTGGGTAGCTCGTCTGGTCAGCTGCGAAATATGCGTCCCGGCTATCAGATAAAAGCCCACTTTTTTATGAACCTGTTTATCCCTCTGTCAAATCTGGTGTTTGGCTATACCCAGTCACACTGGGTTGGCATGGGAGAGCCACTGCCCCGACAGGTTGCGCGGCAGTGGCAACAATGGTGTAACGGGCAGGGTTATGTCAAAACCGCCTTTGGCCGCGAGATAACCAAGCACCATTACGACACACTCAGTATGCCCTCACGCTGGCTTTTGGCAAACGATGACGATATTGCGAACCTGAAAAACGTGCACGACATGCTCAGCGTGTTTGATCGCCTGCCAGCCGACATTGTCACCATTGAGCCTGCTGAGCATGGACAGCGCAGCATCGGTCATATGGGCTTTTTCTCACGCCGGGCACAGGCATTATGGCCGCTGGTCGGTGACTTTCTGCTGCGCCACGCGTGATAATCAGCACGACTGACCTGCTGCCGCCAGCGCATTGTCGATATCTGCCGCACTGTGACGGTTTTCAAGCTGACCGTCGTCACCCCAGGTGCGGTTTACAATCCGCCCGCGCTTCACTGCGGGGCGCTGTGCAATCAGTTCGGCCCAGCGCAGAACGTGCTGATATTCCCTGACCTGCAGAAACTCGGCGGCATCATACAGATTACCCAGCACCAGATTGCCGTACCAGGGCCAAATCGCAATATCCGCAATAGAATAGTCGTCGCCCGCCATATAGGTGTGGTTTGCCAGATGCTGGTCCAGCACGTCCAGCTGACGCTTGGTTTCCATCGCAAAGCGGTTGATCGGGTATTCCATCGGATTGGGCGCATAACTGTAAAAGTGACCAAATCCGCCGCCCAGATAAGGCGCCGAGCCAACCTGCCAGAACAACCAGTTCCGGCACTGTGCGCGCGCATCCGGTTGTTCAGGAATAAGTACCTGGTGTTTTTCGGCCAGATACTGGAGGATAGCGCCGGACTCAAACAGCCGTACCGGCGGCGAAACACTGTTATCCACCATGGCAGGAATCTTCGAATTGGGATTCACCGCGACAAACCCGCTGGAGAACTGATCACCATCGCCAATATTAATCTGCCAGGCATCATAGTCGGCCTCGTCAATGCCCATTGCCAGCAATTCTTCGAGCATGATGGTGACTTTCTGCCCATTAGGCGTAGCCAGGGAATATAACTGCAGGACATGTTTGCCAACCGGAAGCGACTGGTCATGGCGTGCTCCCGCCGTCGGTCGGTTGGTGCTGGACCATTTACTGCCGTCCTCCTGCTCCCATGTCCAGATCTCAGGCGGGGTATAGGATGTATTATTCTGCATTTAAGCTCCTGTCATTGTGTGACTGTCTACTGTTATAAGTTGGTCGCAATGACGGGATCACAATATGTCGCTGTACGTTTTCTTATACACATTTTGTCTATCTCATGACCAACGGAGATCGCCTGCCTCGGTCGCTGGCAGGTATAATGCGCGACGAACTTATCCCGAAAGGCTGGTGCCGGGATGCAAGCAGCCCAGTCCCTTAATCCCAGGCCGGTACGTCATGTTTTCGTTGTTTCGCCCATTCAGTTTCCTGTTTCTTTTCATCCACGTTACGCTGGCCGCTGCACAGACAGATGCGTCCACGATGATCTGGCTGTCTGAGGGTAACCCGGAAGCGGATAAAGCCATCACCCTGGACGAAGCGCTGAGAGATCTGATTATCAGTGGCATCGACGACATTCACTTTGAGATCCAAAAAACCAATGCACAGCGCGCGATGCTGCAACTGAAGACATCTCCCAATGTGTGCGTCAGTGATAAGATATACAGCCCCGCCCGTCAGGCATTCAGTCTTGCCAGTGACCTCCCCCAGGTGGTCGTGCCCGGCCTGCGCCTGTATCTGAGCCAGGCTCAGTCTGATGACGTCAGACGCTTTCTGGCGGATCAGTCTGCGCCGTCGTTGCACGACATCATGTCACGTTTCACCACGCTCAATATTGCGCTGGTTAAGGGTCGGTCGTACGGCAGTGAACTGGATACGCTGTTTAGCCGTTCTGAGTGGCAGGACCGAATATGGCGACGCAGCAGTGCAGACATGGGAAGCGGCGTCGTCTCAATGATGGTAAATGGTCGCGTAGATGCCACCGTGGAATATCCTGTTGTAGTTAGTCACTATCTGGAAAAACAGGGCATGAGCTCGCCGTTTTTGTCACTGAGCGTGAAAGAAACGCCGGACTATGTGACAGGCTATGTACTGTGTTCTCGCTCTGCCGAGGGACAACGGGCGATTCAGCGCATTTCCGCACGCATTGCTGCACTTTCAAAAACCACAGCCTACCTGCAACCCCACCTGCACTGGTTTGACAGCACGCTGCACCAGGATATTACCCGCTATTATAACACCGTATATGGGACAGATTTGGGGCAGCAGAAAGAGCAGAAAATACGGTAAAAGGCGGACCGTCCCTGGCCCGCAAACTTAACCTGATGATGTGAACCACAGCAGCCCGGGCTACGGCCCCTGTGTTCAGCGTGTGTCAGTCGATAGCGACTGTCGTGGTGTCACCGGCTGTCACAGTAACGATATCAATGGTTTGCAAAACAAAGCCGTCTTCTTCGCCTTCGTCTGTTTCCGGCTCGTCAAACAACGCTGTACAGGAAAAGCTGAGCGTATAGTCGCCAGCAGGGAAGAAGCCACCGATGAAGGCATACGTTTCATTCACATCGTCGTATGTCACCGGAATAATGCTGTACGGACGCGCCTCTGTGTCGCCGTCCGCTACATCGGCATCATCACCCAACTCGCTGATTTCGCTGTATTCGCCCTCATAGACGTACACCGCATTGCCTTCATTGAGGTCGACTTTCTCTGCACACTGAGGCGCATCCAGCAGGGTGCTGTCTACAGTACCTTCGAGCACACCAACGTCATCGTTCAGGACCAGTCTCACGCCCCGGGGTTTGAGAAACACCGCGCTCTGACCATTCGGATCGACCAGGCTTTTACGCAGATCAAATTCCACCGTATACGCCGCCTCGAAACCCGGTAGCGCGCTGAACCCGTCCAGCTTCAGTTCATTGCTTGGTACGCGAAGCGGAAACGTGCCATCGTCCATCACAATGTACGAGTCCTCGGTGACAACCAGACGAAGCTGACCATAGTCGCCAACAGGAATCTCGGTCTCTTCGACGAGAGTCGCGAAGCTGGTGCCCTGCAGGGTGAGCAGATCCACGCTGCGCGGATCGCCGTTATCATCGGTCACATCAAAAGTAATCGGCTCGCCGTTACCGGTAAGCTCGACTTCATCAAAATACACAACCACCTCTGAGGCGTTGTCTACCGGCGCATCAGAGATAGCCAGGGAAAATGTCGCTGTGTCCGGTGTCGGATCCGGCGCAGTGACACCGCTGTCAGACCCGCCACCACAGGCGGCCAGACCGGTAAGTGCAATCGACGCCGCAATAATCTGGCGGACAGAGATGTGTTTTGTTGTTGCTCGTTTCATGCTTACTCCACGTTATGAGACGATTGTGTCATGAGATAATTCAATGACTATGCCAAGGCCATAAAGTCATTATTTTTCAAATTGTTAGTGAATACAGAATGACAATTGACGGTAATCAAAGCGAGAAAGTGTTACCGATTGGCAACAGAATATAAAGACCGGTGGGGTATCCGCACTGATACATGCGAAAGGGCTGAAATACGGGGATAACTATTTTTTTACGGGAAAGTGGCGTTTTACCCCGATATTACACTCGGGGTAAAACGGCATATGCACAACACATCAGATGCTGACACGTTTATACGGACGGTATTCCGGTTTCCAGAAATGCCGTTCAATGGCGCTGCGCAGTGCGTCGTCACTCATCTCCAGTGCGAGTCCCTGCTCCATGGCCACCTTGCCTACCGCAAAGGCTATCTCTTTACTTAGCGCGGCAATGCCAGTCAGCGGCGGTAACAAGGCGCCGGTTCCTGTATTCGCCAGTGGCGACGCATTGGCCAGCGCAGTAGACGCGGCCATCAGCATTTCGTCACTGACCAGGCGGGCTTTGGCTGCCACCACCCCAAGACCAATACCAGGGAAGATATACGCATTATTACATTGCGCAATCGGGTACGTGTTACCGTTATATTCTACCGGCTTGAACGGGCTGCCGGTAGCAATGATCACATCGCCGTCAGTCCACTCAATGACCTGCTCTGGCCGCGCTTCGACCTGACGGGACGGGTTGCTCAGCGGGAAAATAATCGGCGTTTCACAATGTTCACGCATCGCACGCACGACCTGTTCAGTGAACAGGCCGGGCTGACCGGACACTCCAATCAGGATATGAGGTTCGGCACAGTGGATCACATCCAGCAGGGATGGGTACGGACCACTGTACTGCCAGTCAGCAAGATCAGACTGTTTGTGCTGGAGTTTTTGCTGGAAGTCGCGCAGGCCTTCCATACCTTCTGTCAGCAAACCAAAGCGATCAACCATGAACACCTGCCGGCGGGCGGCTTCATCACTTAATCCCTCGCGCACCATCTGCTGGATCAGCATCTCTGCAATCCCACAGCCGGCAGAGCCCGCACCAACAAACACGACTTTCATGTCGGACAGTTTTCTGGATTTCATACGGCAGGCTGCCAGTATGGTACCCAGCGTCACTGCCGCGGTGCCCTGAATGTCATCATTAAAGCAGCAAACTTCATTACGATAGCGGTTAAGCAACGGCATCGCATTTGGCTGAGCAAAATCCTCAAACTGGATCATGACATCCGGCCAGCGACGTTTGACAGCCTTGATGAACATGTCGACGAACTCGTCATAATCTTCCTGACTGATGCGCGGATGACGGGCACCCATGTACATCGGGTCGTTGAGCAGTTTCTCGTTGTTGGTACCCACATCCAGCATAACCGGCAGCGTATAGGCCGGGCTGATCCCCCCACACGCGGTGTACAATGACAGCTTTCCGATTGGGATCCCCATCCCTCCGATACCCTGGTCGCCCAGCCCCAGAATGCGCTCGCCGTCTGTCACAACAATCACTTTCACCTTGCGCTTCGTGGCGTTACGGATAATGTCGTCCAGCTGATGGCGCTCTTCCCACGACAAAAACAGGCCGCGTGAACTGCGGTAAATATCGGAGAACTGTTCACATGCATCGCCCACGGTCGGGGTGTAAATGATCGGCATCATTTCGTCGATGTGCTTTTGAATCAGCCGATAAAACAGGGTCTCGTTGTTGTCCTGAATTGCGCGCAGATAAATATGCTTATTAAGGGCATCGTCAAAACTGCTGTACTGCATGTACGCACGCTCTACCTGCTCCTCGATAGTCTCATAGCGTGGCGGCAGCAGGCCGGTCAGATTGAACGCCGTGCGCTCGCGGGCGGTGAATGCACTGCCCTTATTCAACAGGGGCGTTTCCAGCAGCGATGGGCCTGAGTGAGGAATGTAAAGATACCGGTTTGAATCTTCAGACATTGGGATTCCGATTGTTATTTTTTAGCAACAGATACCCTGAACCAGTGCGGGAGGATCAGAAAACGTCTTCTGGCTCAGGGGTGGTTTCATCGTCCTGCTCTGCCGGATCCACGATATCTTCATCGCGAACATAGACAGCGGGCTCGGTACCCTGCAGGAAATATTCGAATAGTGTCGTATGGTCTGTGCGCTGGGTCAACTTACCACTGGTACGATCAATCCGGACGCGCACGATTTTATCGGGTACGGCAATAGGCGAGAATGGCTTGTCAGCAAGCGCTTCCTGCATAAACCGGATCCACGCCGGTCCCGCTGCCTTGGCGCCGTCTTCCCCGCCAATCATGGCATTGCCAATCCAGTTGAAGCGCTCAGGATTGCGATTGATCAGGTTCTGATTGCGCGTCGCGCGGCCCAGTTGTCGCCCCATATCATCAAAGCCGACCCAGGCGGTTGCTACCAGATCGCGGTGGAAACCACTGAACCAGGTATCCCTGGAATCATTGGTGGTACCGGTCTTGCCGTGAATATCGGTGCGCTGCAGTAAGTTGCGTGCCCGCCAGCCGGTACCCAGCCAGTAGGTTTTTTTACTCCATTCACCGTTGGCGCGCACAGCTGTGCGCATCATTTCTGCCACCAGGAACGCATTCTGCGATGAAATGACCTGGGGTGCAGGGCGTTTGGGTGTCGCCTGCGGATCATCGAGTGCAACATCGCCCAGTTGCTTGGCTAGCAATCGCTCAATATCGTCTTCCTCTGTCTCAGCCGGCGCCTCCTCACAGGGATCGCAGGCCCAGACCGGATCGGCCTGCCAAAGAACATCGCCCTGCTCGTTCAGGACTTTATCGATGAAATAGGGATTCACCAGATAGCCGCCGTTGGCAATCACAGTGAAAGCGCGCGCGACTTCCAGTGGAGTATGCGAACTCGACCCAAGAGAAACCGTTTCATCGAGGGGAATATCGTCGCGGTTAAAACCAAATTTGGTCAGATGGTCCACCGTGTTCTGCAGCCCGACGCCACGCAGTAGCCGCACGGATACCACGTTTTTCGATTTACCCAGCGCCATTCGCATCCGAATAGGACCGTCATATTCAGGCGGCGAGTTTTTCGGACGCCAGGCGGTCCCGGATGCCTCATCCCAGTGATTGATCGGGGCGTCGTTGACGATAGAGGCCAGGGTATAGCCATGTTCGAGCGCCGCTGAATAGACAAACGGTTTGATGTTCGATCCTACCTGTCGTTCCGCCTGGGTCGCCCGGTTGAACTGGCTCTGGTAAAAGCTGTATCCGCCAACAACGGCCTCGACTGCGCCGTTTTGCGGATTAAGCGCAACCAGCGCGCCACTGACTTCAGGAATTTGCGCCAGACGCCATTTACCCTCCTGCTGACGGATATAGATGATGGCACCGGCGTTAAGAATATCGGAGGCAAGCTGGGGATCATCGCCCTGTCGGTTATCAGTAATATAAGGGCGCGCCCAGTCAAGACCTTCCCAGTCAATGGTGATGGTCTCACCATTCACGGTCAGCACGGAAATCGACTGGTTTTCCACGGCCATCACTGCGGCCGGCACCAGCGGCGCAAATGCCGGAATTTCCTGGAGAGCCGCCAGCACCGTCTGCTTGTCCGGGATGTCCCGCATGTCATCGGACAGGGTCAGTGCCTCACCCTCTGCGGCTATTGCGGAATCGCTGCTTTCTTCCTGCTCTGGCTGGTTCCAGAGATAACGCACAGGCCCCCGATAGCCATGGCGTTCGTCGTAATCGTGAAGGTTTCGCACCACCGCATTTTGCGCCGCCAGTTGTAAGTCTGAAGGGGCGGTAGCGAACACCTGATAACCACCGGTTTCTGCTTCTTCCTTACCGTAGATCTCGACCATTTCACTGTAGATAAGGTCGGCCAGATAAGGCGCATCTACTTCAATTTCAGCGCCATGCTTACGCGCTGTGACAGGTTGCGCGGCGGCATCCTCAAACTGTTGCCGGGTAATATAGCCTTCGTCCAGCATACGCAGCAGCACCACCCGGCGGCGTTCCAGAGAACGCTCCGGTCCACTGATGGGATTGAGTACCGACGGTGCTTTTGGCAAACCGGCTATAGTAGCCATCTGGGCCAGCGTCAGATTATCCAGTGTGGTGCCATAATACACCTGAGCCGCTGCGCCAAAACCAAACGCGCGGTGCCCCAGTTCAACTTTGTTTAAATAGAGTTCAAGAATTTCATCTTTGGTCAGCACCTGTTCCATATGCCAGGCGATGAAAATCTCCTTAATTTTACGGATGTAGGTTTTTTCGCGGCTGAGAAAGAAGCCTCGGGCCAGCTGCATGGTCAGTGTACTGGCGCCCTGCCGTTTTTCTCCGGTCAGCACCAGACTAATTGCCGCGCGAGCAATTCCGATCGGATCGATACCATGGTGCTCGTAGAAGCGGCTGTCCTCGGTGGCCAGCACTGCATTAATCAGGTCTTGTGGTACATCCTCAAGTTTTACCGGGATCCGCCGTTTAACACCATATTGCGAGATAAGTTTTCCGTCCTTGGTATAGATGCGCATAGGGGTCTGCAGCCGCACATCCTTGAGGACAGTGACGCTTGGAAGCTCGGGTTTGATATAAAAATAGATACCTGCCAGCGTGGCGGTTCCCACGGCAGTCCCGAGTAAAACTAGCAAAAAGAGAGGTTTAATGTACTTCACGAAATAACATTACCAAGGCAAGATTGCCATTTATGACGTATATTTTCATACGTATGTGTGTTTAATTGAACCCTAACAGCATAAAAAATTTCGTAAGATTTTATGCTAGAGACAAATCGACCCATTTTAACGGACATCTATCAATGAAGTCGCTGTTCAAAAAAAAGGCGCCAGCTATTGTGGGCTTAGACATAGGCACGCGTCAAATCAAAGCCGTCTGGCTGGAGCAGTCCGGAGACAATTATGTGCTCCAGGGCTACGCGTGCGAGCCAATTGGCAAGATGGCGTTTTCTGAACGTGAGATCAAAGACTATGAAGCCGTGAGTCTGGCGCTGAAGAAAGTACGTGCGCATCTCAAAACCAAAATCAAAAACGCCAATGTAGCGGTAGCCGGTTCATCGGTGATCTCAAAAGTGGTCTACATGGACACCGATCAGAACGATTTTGAAATGGAAAGCCAGATTGAAATCGAAGCCGACAGCCTGATCCCCTATCCACTTGAAGAAGTGTATCTGGATTTTGAAGAAATTGGCCCTAGTGAAAACTACGCCGGTAAGTCAGATGTATTACTGACTGCAGCCCATAAAGACATGGTGGATAGTCGTCTGCTGCTGGCACGCGAGGCCAATTTTGAGCCAAGCATCGTCGATGTAGAAAGTTACGCGCTGGGCAACGCCATTGATTATTTTTATCCGGTTGAAGAAGAAGACTGGATTATTTGCATTAATGTTGGGGCGTCGCTGTTGCAGGTATGTGTCTGGCAAAACGGCGATGTCATCTACACCAAAGAGCATGCATTCGGGCTGAATAACCTTATCAGCGACCTGGCCGCTATACATATGGTCGATGCCGACGAAGCGGAAAAGCAATTATTGGATGACAGCCTGCCCGCGAACTGGGTAGAGGATACCCTGCCAATTTTTGCTGCCAACCTGCAGCAGCACATTAATCGCGCACTGCAAATGTATGTGACCGCGACACACGCCAGCCAGCCTAAGAAGCTGCTGCTGAGCGGAGGGGCTGCCACTATCGCCCCGCTGATTGACATTCTGCGTCAGGACCTGGATCTCGACGTTGAGGTGTTCAATCCGTTCAGCGGGATGACCATTAACCCTAAAATTGATGCCGACAAACTGGCTGAGGTTGCCCCTCAGCTGGCCATAGCGGCAGGTCTCGCAAGCAGGAGTTTTGTTCCATGGCACATATAAACCTGCTTCCGTGGCGCGAAAAGCAGCGCCAGTTCCAGAAACAGCAATATCTTGGCGGCCTGGTTGCAGTCGCAGCCATTGTTGGTCTGATTTTTTGGTTTGTCGGTCAGGCCATTGACCAGCAGATTAACGGTCAGAATGCGCGTAATGCGTATTTGCAGGCTGAAATTGCCAAACTGGATACGCAGATTTCTGAAATTCAGAAAATCAAAGAAAGTAAGAACGCAATTGAACAACGTATGGCACTGATTGAACAGCTGCAGGCCAGCCGGAATGTATCACCGGTTATTTTTGACGAGCTGGCGAAAATAGTGCCCGCGGGGGTTTCGTTCAAGTCAATGCAGCGCCAGGGTAATCGCATAGAGATTCAGGGTATCAGCGAGTCAAACAACCGCTTGTCAGACTTTATGCGTCGCCTTGAGGCCTCCAGTGTGTTCACCAACGGTGAATTGTCATCGATTGTTGCCGACCCGGATTCGAATCAGGCAATCAGTGAATATACGCTAACGTTTCATATCAGCCCTAAGCTGGCCCCTCTGGCCGAAGGAAATAGTGGAGGTAACACGAAATGAACTTTGATGTTGCCAAACTAAAAGAACTCAACGAACTTGATTTTGAACAGGTAGCGGTGTGGCCCAAAGAGGTCAAAATCGTGGTTGCCGCGTTTGTCGCAATTCTGGTGGGTGCACTGAGTTACTATTTTCTGGTCAGCCCCAAACTGCCGGTGCTGGATGCGGCTGAAGTGCGGGAGCAGGAGCTTAAACTGCAGTTTGAAGCCAAATACCGTATTGCGGTAAACCTGGAAGCGTACAAAGAGCAGTTGGCCCGCATCGAAAGCGACTTTTCATCGATGCTGAAAAGCCTGCCTACCAGTAACGAAACGCCAGGATTGCTGGATGACATTACTTTTGTGGGTACGTCTTCCGGCCTGAATTTCAAAATGCTGAACTGGCAGCAGGAAGTGCCTAAAGAGTTTTACACCGAGCTTCCAATTGAAATGGAAGTGTCTGGCGGATATCACAATATTGGTGAGTTTATGTCGAAAGTGGCTGACTTACCGCGTATTGTTACGCTACACGACTTTTCGCTGGAAGGGGAAAAGGGCAACCTGCAACTGCAGCTTCAGGCCAAAACATACCGTGCCGCCAGCAGCGATTTAAAGCAGGGAGGTAAATAATGGTCCTTTCCCGCGTTATTTTTGTGACGGTTGCGGTTGGCGCGCTCTCTGCATGTTCTCCGGAGATCGGTGATTTACGGGCCTATACTGAGCAGGTAAGGCAGGTCACAACTGTGAGTATCGAACCCTACCCGGAGTTTGAAGCAAAGCCGGCGTTTGTTTACACCGCACAGTCTGAGCGTAGTCCGTTTGTCCGCCCTCGTGCGACAACGGCGTCAGTGTCAGTGCAAACCCGTGAGAATTGTCTGCAACCAGACTTCTCAAGGAAGAAACAACAGCTGGAAAGCTACGGCCTGGATGCCTTATCTCTGGCCGGGAGTTTCGCAAGCAATGGTGTACGGTACGTGCTGTTTAAGTCCAACGATGGAAAGCTGCATAAGGCAACGCAAGGCAGCCGTATTGGTTTATTTCATGGCAAGATTATGTCTATAGGAAATGCGTCGGTGACAATAGAGCAACTGCTACCAGACGGAGCAGGCTGCTGGCAACGCAAGGAAACAACGTTGACGGTTGCCTCGTCGACAGGAGAAAACGAGAATGTCTGAGCGATACATATTTAATAAGAAGTTAAATCGGACCGGACGAAAATGGTACTGGGTAGGTGGCTCTGTGGTAGCCCTGATCCTGTTCAATGTGCTTGCACGACCGGTCGCAGCACAGACTGACGAGCCCGTGCTGTTTGACCCTGCACCGGCTGAATCGGCGTTTACCTCCACATTAACCGGCATTGATTTTGCGCGTAAGGCAGACAATACCGCCGTTGCGACTATCACCTTCGACAATGCGGGTACGACACCGCAGTTGATTGAATCACAGGGTGAACTGACGGTCACACTGCCCAAGACCCAATTGGCTGACGATCAGTTTGTTGAACTGGATGTTTTACAGTTCGCCACGCCCGTGTCCGCTATTGAAACGTTTCAGGATGAGGACGGCGCGCGCGTGGTATTTCGCTACGAAGGCACGGTTTATGCGCGGCACAGCAAGCAGGATAATACCCTGCGCGTTGAAGTTGAGCCGATGACGGAAGAAGAGGAGGCCAGCCTCAACGATGAGTCGAAATATACCGGCGATCCTATTTCACTGGATTTTCAGGATGTACCCGTGCGTCAGGTGCTGCAGATTATTGCGCAGGTTAACGGCTTTAATCTGGTAACGACTGACACGGTGAGCGGCAACGTTACGATTAGTCTGTCCGGGGTTCCCTGGGACCAGGCGCTTGACATGATCCTGAAAGTGAAAGGCCTGGACAAGCGACTGGATGGCAATATTCTGCTGATTGCACCGGCCGATGAGCTGGCTGCGCGTGAGACGCAGCAATTGCAGTCTAAGAAGCAGGTATCTGACTTGGCACCGCTGCAAACTGTGCATATTGCCATTAATTATGCGAAAGCCGCTGTACTGGCCACCATTCTGAAGTCGAATGAAGGCGGTATTTTGTCTGATCGCGGTTCGGTTACTGTTGATGAGCGCACCAATACCCTGTTAGTTCGCGACACGCTGGCATCCATTGACGAAGCTCGGGCTATGATTGAGGCACTTGACGTACCGGTTAAGCAGGTACTGATTGAAAGCCGCATGGTAACGGTGCTGGACAATGTCGACGAACAGCTGGGCGTTCGCTGGGGCTTCAGTGACCGTCAGAATGACGATGGCGTATCTGGTTCGCTGGAAGGTGCAGAGACCATTGCCGGCGGCGTGATACCGGCCATTGGCGATCGTCTTAATGTGAACCTGCCGGTATCCTCTGCAGCAGGGACCATTGGTTTTCAGGTAGCATCACTGGTTGATGGCACGATCCTGGATTTGGAACTGTCAGCACTGGAATCAGAAAACAAGGGTGAAATTATTGCCAGCCCGCGTATTACGGTAGCCAACCAGCAGGAAGCCTATATCGAACAGGGTACTGAGATCCCATTTGTCCAGGCAACATCAAGCGGCGCAACGGCAGTTGAGTTCAAGAAAGCGGTACTCAGCCTGAAAGTCACGCCGCATATTACGCCGGACAACCGCATCATTCTGGATCTGGTCGTCACCCAGGATACCCGCGGTGAAACGGTATCAACGTCAACGGGTAATGCGGTAGCTATCGACACCCAGGAAATCAAAACCCAGGTACTGGTTCAAAATGGCGAAACCGTGGTTCTGGGCGGTATATTCCAGCAGACCAGCTCAGATGGCGTAACCAAAGTGCCACTGTTCGGCGATCTGCCTGTGGTTGGCGCACTGTTCCGCAACAAATCGGTACTGGAACAAAAACGTGAGCTGCTGATTTTTGTGACGCCGAAAATTGTCACCGAGCGCATGTAAATACGGCCACTAATCTCTGAAAAGGGGCGGTCTATCCGCCCCTTTTTTATAAAAATATCCCGAAAAGCGTCAACTCTTTGGCGTTTACCCGCATCAACACTTGCAACTGCTCACGGTAAGCTGAGATAATCGCGCTCTCGAAATTTTAGCGAGGTTTAAGGAGTGGTGCTTATTGGAAAGATGATAGGCACGATTGATTGGGTAGGCAGGTAATTCAACGAATTCTACCCCTAACTTGATAAAAAGTTGTGATGTAAGCAAATATGGCTGAAAAACGTAATATCTTTTTAGTTGGCCCCATGGGTGCAGGTAAAAGCACCATAGGCAGACATCTGGCAGACGAACTTCACCTTGAATTCTATGACTCTGATCAGGAAATCGAACGCCGTACCGGCGCCGATATCGCCTGGATCTTCGACCTGGAAGGTGAAGAAGGTTTCCGCAAGCGCGAAGAAAATGTCATTAATGAACTGACCGATAAACAGGGTATTGTTCTGGCAACCGGCGGCGGCAGCGTAGTCAACAAAGCCGTACGTAACCGTCTTTCTGCCCGCGGCATCGTTGTCTATCTTCAAACCACCATTGATAAGCAGGTTGCCCGTACTCAGCGCGACAAGCGTCGTCCACTGCTGCAAAATGACGATCCGGAAAAAGTACTTCGCGCGCTGGCGGAAGAACGCAATCCGATGTACGAAGAAATTGCGGATTACGTCATTGAAACCGACGACCAGTCCGCCCGCGCCGTCGCGAATCAAATTGTCAGTAAGATTGGACTATTCTAATTAAAATAAGGAGCTACGACTGTGCCAGACGTGAATGTAGAACTGGGAGATCGTAGTTACCCGATACATATCAAGGCCGGGTTGCTCAGCACACCCGGCTTTTTTGTGCCTTATATAAAGGGGCCGCTGGCTGTCATCATTACCAATGACATTGTGGCCGACCTGTACCTCGATAAGGTACTTAGTGCCTGTGAGGGCAAGCGTACCGAAGTCATTCGTGTGCCGGATGGCGAAGCCAATAAATCACTGCAGCAGTATGAACGTATTATGACCCGCCTGCTGGAGCTTAATGCCAGCCGTGATACCACGCTGATTGCGCTTGGTGGGGGTGTGATTGGTGATTTGTGTGGATTTGTCGCCGCTACCTACCAACGCGGCGTCCCGTTTATTCAGGTGCCCACCACGCTGCTGTCACAGGTCGATTCGTCGGTTGGCGGTAAAACTGCCGTTAACCACCCACTGGGGAAAAACATGATTGGCGCATTTTATCAGCCACGCGCCGTCATGATTGACACCCACACCCTCTCCAGCCTGCCTGACAGAGAGTTCGCCGCAGGCATGGCCGAAGTCATTAAGTACGGGATTATTTACGACAGCGCCTTCTTTGCAGCGCTGGAGCGGGATGTTGAGGCTCTCAAGCGTCTTGAACCGACAGTGATAAGCCGCACCATCCAGCGCTGCTGTGAAATTAAGGCCGACGTGGTTGCTCAGGACGAGCGCGAAGGCGGACTACGTGCCATCCTCAACCTCGGACACACGTATGGCCATGCCATTGAAGCAGAACAAGGCTATGGTAACTGGCTGCACGGTGAAGCCGTTGCAGCGGGCATGGTGCTTGCTTGTAAAACTGCAGAAGTGTTTGGCTGGCTTTCTGCGTCGGAAACCCGACGTGTTGTTGCGTTACTGTCTGCCTTTAATCTGCCCGTCATCGGGCCAGGCGGCATGAGTAAGGCCGATTATGTCAAACACATGAAGCGGGACAAGAAGGTGGCTGCCGGTAAGATGCGTTTTATCATTCCTAAACGTATCGGTCATGCCGTGGTGACAGATGAAGTCACCGACGACATACTAAATGCGGTACTCGGCAAATAACCTTCTATTATTCAGAATAAGGTACGGTTTCTCTCTTGAGTGTCTGCGGTCTGACAGGCGGTAGGACCGGAGCAGCGCGCGGACCTTAATTTCAGAACCTACCGCAGCATGGATGCTGCGGTAGAGCCCCCATGGATGGGTTTACGGCGTGTTCTGTAATTAAGGTCCGCGCGCTGATGCGGTTTCACTGTAGCAGATTACAACGGGAGTTCTGCGAGGGCACATGCACAACGATTTGCATGACAGACTGGATTATCTGGTCAATTATTCTTCTCAGCTGATTTTTGTCAGCGGGGATTCTATTGCCCATCAGCAGCGTACGCTGGAAACCTTTGTGTTCCAGCAACACGATGATACCGAAATTGCTTACCTGACTGCGGATGACACCATGACGATGTCGGACTACCGGCGACAACTGTGCAGGCAGTTGCTCGGTCAGGTTGTCGGCAGTTATGTCCGCCCGCTGAATGAATTACTCGCCGATCTTAATGCCCACGATGGACCGATTCTTATTGCCATTACCCAGGCACAATTTATCCCTGACACGCTTTTACAGGAGCTGTGGGATTTGGTTCTGCAAAGCAGGTTTGCCGGCAACAAACAGCATCTGAATGTGCTGTTATTCGGGGAAACGAAATGGGCTGAGCGTGCCAAGCAATGGTTACCAGCCAAAAATACCGACACGCCATTGCTTATCAGCAGTCAGTCAGTCAACGCCGGACGTGAACAGTCAGATCTTGATCGAATGATCAGCCAGCGGCGTGAAGCGTTTCAGGCACACCTTGCAGCGCGTCACCAACAGCAGCACCGGTTACCGTCGAATGTTCTGCGCTCCCCCTGGTTTATCAGCCTCATCGTACTGGCCTTTATTGGTATTTTTGCCGCCATGGTGGGCTGGCAGTATGGCGATCAGTTGCGTCAGCTGTTTTCCCCTATTGAGACCACGCCAGTCGTGACAAACACCACGGAAGCCAAGCCAGGCACGGCGTATGCCGAGATAGTCGCCGCCCCTGAACCCGCTACTCCAACAGAACCAGAGGTCACTGCTGATCCGCTGGTAACCACCTGGAATGATGCTATTGCCAACCAACAGGCAGCGGATACGCCCGACCCAGGACAAGGTACGGCGCAACCAGATGATGCAGCCCCGGCCGCCGGCATAACAGACACCACCGAACTCAATGACACCGCAACTGCCGTGGCCTCACAGCCAGATACCTCGCTGGTGACAAAGCAGCCACAGCCAGTGCAACCTGCAGAAGCCAAGGTGTCAGACAGTGCGGCTCAACCAACACCAGCGAACGACAATGCGGCCTTACTCAGTGCGGTCCGACCCAGCGACTATTTCCTGCAACTGGCTGGCTTGTCTGACACCACCTTGCTGCAGCAGTTTTTACGCGACAATAAGTTAACCTCCCTGACCAAGGTCTATCAGACTCAGCGGTACGGCGGCGCCTGGTTTGTCGTGTTGTTTGCCACCCCCTATCCGTCCGTTGATGACGCTAAAGCAGCGATAGCGACATTGCCTGCGTTTAACGGTAAGGCCAATGTGTTTGTAAAACGTGGCGATCAAATTCTTAAAGAACTCAACGCCGCCAGACTGCCTTAGTCTGTCTTCCTGCCACAGAACTGGTGCCCACCGTGTTGTGGTTCGATGTGCTATTTAAGCCGGAAACCGGTTTCGTGGTTGTCGACACACGGCATCACAGATACAATCAATGATTACGGTGGCAGACAGGTAACAACACGCAAGCGGCAGCCAGCAGGGCGGCGACACACACGCTGCCATCACCTTTCGCCTGGCGCTTACATTCTGTACGGGTAGTTAGAGAACGCATGACGCAAAAGAAAAACCGGGCCTTTCTCAAATGGGCCGGTGGAAAGTACAGTCTGGTTGAGCAAATTCAGGCGCGGTTACCGCAGGCCAATAAACTCATCGAACCGTTTGTTGGCGCCGGCTCAGTCTTCCTCAATACCGACTTTAAACGCTATCTGCTGAACGACATTAATCCCGATCTCATCAGTCTGTATTCGCTGCTCAAAGCCCAACCTGACGCGTTGATAGCAGATACCCGGCGTTTCTTTACGCCCGGTCATAATGACGAGAAAACGTATTATGCACTCAGGGAAGAGTTTAATCAGACGAAGGACGAATACTACCGCGCTATTCTTTTTGTGTACCTGAACCGTCATGGCTACAACGGCCTGTGCCGTTACAGCCTGTCAGGCAGATTCAATGTGCCGTTTGGTCGCTACAGCAAACCGTATTTTCCACAGGAAGAAATGCTGGTTTTTGCTGAAAAAGCGCAACGCGCCACATTCACCTGCCTGCCATTTGAGAAGGTATTCAGCCGGGCCCGACGCGGCAATGTAATTTATTGTGATCCACCCTATGCGCCGATCAGCAAAACAGCTGCGTTTACCAGTTATGCGGCGAAATCTTTTGGTCATGAGGCGCAGGAAAAGCTGGCCGAGCTGGCTGACAGAGCGGCAAGTAAACGCGGCATTCCGGTGCTGATTTCGAATCATGATCTGCCGCTGACCCGTCAGTTATATCGGGGTGCGGATTTCAGTATGTTATCGGTTAAACGTTCGATCAGCCAGAATGGCGCCAAACGGGCACCGGTCGATGAGATCCTGGCGTTTTTTCCGCCCACCGCGTCACCGGTGACGCTGACCAGAAAACGCAAAAAGCCGGTAGCCGGTCTGCAAACCACACCCACAGTCGGTGCACAGCGCTAAGCCGTATTTTCAGGCCGGTACGATAAGCCTGACCACCCCGATAAGCAGAAAAATAAACAGAACCACAAAGACGACTCCGACCACCACATATCTTACTGCAGAAGCCTGGGCGAAATCCCGCTGATAATTTTTGCCGGTCTGTACGCCAAACGCACTGGCCAGCACACTGAGTATGACCGCAATAATACCGGGTTTTGACTCAGCCACTTATCACCTAGTGGACGGGTGAAACAGGCTGACGATTGCTGCGATCTGAGCCGTGCAACAGCTCAAGCAAATCCAGGAAATGAAATTGATACGATGACGATTTGCCCGCCAACCAGGATAACCAGCTGACTTCCGTAACACTGGCATCGCATTGTTGGGGTATCTGACTAACCACGACAGGATTATTAGCGGGCATATCGGTTTGTGCCTGCCATGCACAGTCCTTTGACATCGTCAGTGTAATTGCTGCCGTCGACGTGAGCATAACCCCCGCAACGATAGAAAGTGTGACGAATTTTCTCATCCTGAGTCCTGTTCACCGGTTAAAACGTGACCATATAATACGCTATTCAACGCCAACGACAAGTGCCACAGACACAAAAACACGTTCAATGACCATAATTTGCCTGCAGGACGCCGTTTATTCGCGTCCTGACAGGCAGCGTGACACAAGCTCGCGCCACGCAGCTCATTTGTTTTACAGAGTGAAATCAACCCCGTATGAAACCGTGAACTTAATTTCATCGTTGTCTAATCCGCCCAGCGCGGCAGGCTCATCACTGTCCATGGTGGTACCCGATACCAGGAAAGAGAAACCATCTTTAGACAGTGAAACGCCCCAGTCACTGTAGCTTTCAGTCAGACCATTAAAGGCCTCGGCAAAATCGCCCTGGTGATGACCAAGGTGAAGACCGACTTCAGCACCACTTTCCAGTGGGATGCTGTAATCAACCGAAATGTAAGACGCCTGTGCAAAACCAAAGTCCTGTCCTTCGCCTTCATCAGCTTCCGTATGCGCCAGTAAATAAAGGGTCGCACTCAGATTGTTGTATCCAACCGTGGCATAAATTTCAGCGAAATCGAACTCGGCTTCAGCATCATAGTTGTAGTACAGGTAACCTACGTCATAGCTGATGTCACCGGCTTCCCCTGCGAAACCAAAGTACATGTCGTGTTCATAGGAGTACACGTCGTCAGCAGCATATTGAACGTTCGACGCCCAGGTACCTGCATAGAAACCACTTTCGTGCGCATAGTCGATACCACCCTGAACAACAGCTTCGTTCGTAGACTGCGTCAGGCCACGCCAGATGTAGTTGCTGCCCGCACTGGCATTCGCCGTCCATTCGCCTTCTGCCATCGCAGAGGCACTGAACAGGGCCGGTGAAGCAAGGGCAACCGCAATCAGCGTTTTGTTAAAAGTGTTTTTCATGTGTGTTCTCCAGTTATTCAAACTTGTTGTAATTTCGTAGTTTTCTGTCTTTTTATTATTGTGCTGTTGAACACTACGCAAGCTTAGTGCCCGCTTACCGACTTCTTTGGATTCACATCAAATAAAAAACGCAACACTCTGTTTTTAAAGAACTTATCATTTCCTTTATTTATGGCACGAAAATATCACCCCACTACGTTGCTGCTTTTTTGCACCAAAACTAAGCAGTTTCCCTGTTTTGGCGCAGCACCGCCGCCCGGTTCACCTTGAGCCCGGCACTTTTTAATCCTGTCGGATTTCGGTAAACTGCGACACCTGCCGCGACACGTTGTCGTACCTTTGCTTCCAATGGGACCACACTATGGCTGACTACATCATTGCCCCATCTATTTTGTCTGCTGACTTTGCCCGGCTGGGCGAGGACGTAGAGGCGGTGCTTAATGCCGGTGCTGATGTTGTGCACTTTGATGTGATGGACAATCATTATGTGCCTAACCTGACGTTCGGTCCCATGGTGTGCGACGCGTTACGGAAGTACGGAATCACAGCCCCTATTGACGTCCATCTGATGGTCAGTCCGGTAGATAGTCTGATTGAATCCTTTGCCAAGGCTGGCGCGAGCTATATCAGCTTCCACCCGGAAGCATCCGATCATATCGACAGGTCACTGCAGCTCATCATTGATGCCGGCTGCAAGCCCGGCCTGGTATTTAATCCGGCAACGCCGCTGCATTATCTCGATCACGTGATGGACAAACTCCATCATATTTTGCTGATGTCAGTAAATCCGGGGTTTGGCGGACAGTCCTTTATTCCCTCCACTCTGGATAAGATTCGTCAGGTACGCCAGCGCGTTGAGGCATCAGGCTATGACATCCGGATAGAGATTGACGGTGGCGTAAAAGTCGATAATATCCGCGAGATTGCAGCGGCCGGTGCCGACATGTTTGTTGCTGGTTCAGCGATATTCAACCAGCCGGATTACAGTGCCGTGCTCAAAAAAATGCGCGCCGAGCTTGCAGCGCTGCATCAGGCATAACCCATTTATAAAGAACAGGTAACCATAATGAACAGTAAACCTATTGTATTAAGTGGCTGTCAGCCGTCAGGACAGTTAACCCTTGGTAACTACATGGGAGCACTGAAGCAATGGGTATCCATGCAGGACGACCATGATTGCCTTTATATGCTGGTTGACTTGCATGCCATTACGGTCAGACAGGAACCCGCACAATTACGTGAGGCCTGCCTGGATGGACTGGCACTGTATCTCGCGTGTGGTATTGACCCGCAAAAAAGTACCCTGTTCGTACAATCACATGTTCCCGAACATGCTCAGCTGGCCTGGGTGCTGAACTGCTATGCCCAGATGGGCGAACTGAACCGCATGACGCAGTTCAAAGACAAGTCATCGCGCAACGTCAACAATGTGAATGTCGGCCTGTACAGCTATCCGGTTCTTCAGGCTGCGGATATTCTTCTGTATCAGGCGCACAAGGTACCGGTGGGCGAAGACCAGAAACAGCACCTTGAGCTGACCCGGGATATTGCCACCCGAATGAATAACCTGTACGGCGACATATTCCGTTTACCGGATCCCGCCATTCCGGAATTCGGCGCCCGTATTATGAGCCTGCAGGAGCCAGACAAAAAGATGTCTAAGTCTGACTCAAACCCGAATAACTTTATCGGCCTGCTCGAAGACCCCAAAAAGGTTACCAAGAAGATCAAGCGTGCCGTCACCGACTCTGACGAGCAGGCGCGTATTTATTTTGATCGCGAAGAGAAGGCCGGTGTGTCGAACCTGCTGACGTTGCTGTCACTGGCAACCGGACGCAGCATTGATGCACTGGTGCCTGAATACGAAGACAAAATGTACGGCCACCTGAAAGGGGATGTTGCCGACGCCGTTGTCGCCCTGATTGCACCTATTCAGGAAAAATACCAGGACCTGCGCAATGACCGGGCCTATCTTGACAGCGTCATGAAAGCTGGCGCAGAAGCAGCGTCGGAGCGCGCAGCCAAAACGCTTGAGACGGTCTACAATGCGATTGGTTTTCTCCCGAAGCCATAAACCACATTTCGCGGTCTGCTGCAGAGAATCACATTGCTGCTACTGATTGATAACTTTGACTCGTTCACGCATAACCTTGCGCGCTACTTTACCGAGCTTGGACAGACGGTAAATGTGGTGCGCAATAATGCCCTGACACTCGATGACATAGAGACCCTGTCGCCCGACTATCTGGTTATTTCACCCGGGCCATGCTCACCCAACGAGTCAGGTATCACACTGGACGCCATCGCCCGTTTCGCCGGGCGGATCCCGATTCTCGGCGTCTGTCTGGGTCATCAGGCCATCGGTCAGGCTTTCGGGGCCAACGTAGTCCGCGCAACGGATATCCTGCATGGCAAGACATCCCGTATTACCCATAATGGTGGCGGACTGTTCCGTGGACTGCCTGCCACCTTTACCGTTACCCGCTATCACAGCTTATTACTCGACCCCGCTACGTTGCCTGATTGTCTGGCTGTCGATGCCTGGCATACCAATAGTCGGGGAGAAATGGAAATCATGGGCATCCGCCACACGTCACTTCCGCTGTGGGGAGTGCAGTTTCATCCGGAGTCGTTGCTGACCGAGTATGGCCATGACGTCCTGCGTACCTTTCTGAACGCTTAAATACTGGCCAGGCAGACGCTTTTCTACCTGATTCAGGTTAACTAAATCGTTCGTTTGCCGATAGATCAGTGACTAATGTAGCCAGAAGTCTACTTTTTACCTGTGTATCAGTAAGGTATAAATATGAATATCCGTTCGTCCGCTGTCCGGGAGAATTGCTTTCGCGGTACTGCCAGTAATATCAGGAGTGTACTTGCCATGTCTGACGCCACGCCACCCCCTGGTTTTGGCGAACGCTTTGAGAACGTACTGATCTCACCGTTGCGGGTGTATAAGATGCTTGGTAAGCGCAGCCCGGGCGAAGTGACCTATGAAGAGTCCGAGCAAAGTAATGCCCGCCGCGAATTATTGCGGGTAGAAAAACAGGCAATTAAAAGCCGTTTTGCACTGGCACAGTCTGAAGCCTCTTATCTCGACACCCTGCGCAGTGAACTGCATTACTCATTGTTCCACGAAATTAAGCAGCAGATTGCGGACTCTGGGCATGTATTCAGGCACGTTCTGACACTGAATGATGACGTTACCGCGCTGATTGATATTCTCGCGACGCGCGCAGCGTCTGTGTCGAAGCTGGAGCCTCATGCCGCCGCGCTTCCCTGGCTCTACGAGGAGTTGCTACAGGTAGTGAACTCCGCGTCATTCCGGCGACGCGACTCCCGCGGACGGGTTATTGTCGTAGAATCACTGAAAACGGCGTTGAGCTTTTTAGGGATAGAAAACCTGCAAATGTTGCTGCCTGCGATGATCTTCAAGAGAACATTGCCCCAGATCACCGATCCATATCCGCAAATTAAAGCCAAACTGGCGCAATATGCTACCGGCAGCGCAGTCACTGCCATGGCCCTGGCGCGCTTCAGCAATGTGAAGCCATACCCTGCATTCGTGCTGGGTATGCTGAGTCACCTTGGCCGCAGTGCGCTGATTCGGTTGTATTTCAAATATTTTGATCTTGTTCAGCGTGAGATGTTGCAGGAAGCACAAAAAAATAAAGCACGCGAACGTCACGACGCGTTGCTGAAACTGTCGCCGTCGCCAAACTATCTGATTGCGCTGCAGGAAGAGTATGCCAATAACCTGGCCGCCGAGCTATTCGAGCACATGGTGTTTCGTCGTGTACCGCTTGCCGAACCCATGCGCGAGTATGCGCGCAATGATGTCAGTGCGCGCGGCACATCTGCGGACATACTCAGACAGGCGACCTGTTATACCCAGGTACGTATGCTTCATCAGCACCGGTTTATTGATAAGGACGAGGCGAAAAAGCAGCTAAAAATGGCTCGCCTGCCTGTCGGCGCAACAGACTGCCTGCGCGGCATGAACATATTTGAACTACCACTTATTCATGAGCAGGACGAGGAAAACCGCAAGCCCGGGGTGTACTGCTAATCGGCAACCCGCTGTGGCTGGCTATAAGGCCACCGACTCTCCCTCATTTAAAATAACCACCGGCAGGCCGGTACTGACCGACTGATGCATATTCAGTAACCGATACAGCGGCGAGTGAGACGAATGGTCTCCCATTTGCCAGCTGGCGTTGCCATACCCCCATGGGATCATCACCCGGCAGCCTAAATCGCCGGCCGCCACCAGCGCATCCTCCGGCGTCGTATGAACATAGCGGTACCAGTTTGCATATTCTTCATGATAATACGACGCAATCGGCAGCAGGCAGACGTCGATATCACCGTACCGCTGCTGAATTGTTTTGAAGTGGCTTGAATAGCCCGTGTCACCGGCAAAAAACAGGGTTTTCCCCTGGTACTCAAGCACCCATCCGCCCCACAGCGCATCATCGTTGTCATCGTACAGAAACGGCACGTAGTAACGACCGTTAAAATGGTGGGCAGGGACCGCGTGAACAGTGACGTCGCCCAGCGGGTATTCACTGAACCAGCTCATTTCATTGATGTTCAGTCCGGCGTCCGGGAAATAGCCGGCGGTATCCTGATGCACAAAGTACACCGGATCGCTGCCGAGTTTATCAATGTCCTGCTTATTAAAATGGTCATAATGCAGATGTGAATACAACACCGCATCAACCGCTCCCAGCGTTTGCTCATCCAGCCAGGAAGGCAATGAGCGGGTATGCCCTCCCGTCATGGCGTGCAGCCAGTCGACCGGCCAGTCAAACTGACCGCTGACCGGGTCAAACAACAAACGGGTATCATCCGGTAACCTGACGACAAAACTGGCATGCCCCAGCCAGGTGACAGTAAACCCGGTATCCAGCTCAGGTGTCAGGTTGTTGCCTACATACCGGCACTGCTGTGTAGCCTCCTCGCAGACAATCTCGTCGGTGGGCGGATAGCAATCGCCCTCACACGTCACCGGATACGTTTTTCGGCCCGGGTCAAGATTGTCATAAAGACCGTCACTGGCACGGCTGACCGGCCCCTCTTCACCACTGATCTGTGTAACCTGGTTGGGCGCGCTAAAGACAGCACAGCCCCCTGTGATAAACAGCATAAGCATCAGCGCGACAAATCGGTGCAGATACATTTCGCCCTCAGCGAACAGAATAATCCAGTCTGCATGGTACAGGACACTCCTATAACGTCACAATGCACGCAATCGGGGGATCCTGTTACGAAACGTGTCAACGTCACTTAACAGGTTTTTTTATGGATATTCATGCATAACGGCGGAGGAAATCTCTGTACCTGTTTTCGCTACTCGTCCATAGTCTGGCATTCTGTTTTACCCGGCCACCGGGTAACACACAAAAAGTAGATAGTTATTCACTTAAACTGCAAATTAAGCCAGAGACCGCATTTTTAAAGGGCTGCAGCAATTCTTGCACAAGACTTTTACACGCAGAAATGGCATAATGTTAACCAATTTCGATTAAAAACCGCGCTGAGACACAGCCTGTTAACAAGGCTCTGGCGCCTAAGATGAGGTAAAAAAGATGAAAGTTACTCGCGCAACTTTTGATGATGTCATGGTTCCGAACTACAACCCGGCCAGCATGGTACCGGTCCGCGGTGAAGGCTCTCGCGTCTGGGACCAGGACGGGAATGAGTACATCGATTTTGCCGGCGGTATCGCCGTAAATGTGCTGGGTCACTGCCACCCTGAGCTGGTTAACGCCCTCAATGAGCAAGGCAGCAAGCTGTGGCACCTGAGTAACGTGTTCACTAATGAGCCGGCTCTGCGCCTTGCCTCTAAACTGACCAGCGCGACCTTTGCAGAGCGCGTTTACTTTGCCAACTCAGGCGCTGAAGCCAACGAAGCGGCACTCAAGCTGGCACGTCGCTGGGCGCTGGACAAACATGGCGAAGAAAAAAATCAAATCATCGCGTTTAACCGTGGCTTCCACGGTCGTACCTTCTTCACGGTAACGGTGGGTGGACAGGCAGCTTACTCAGATGGCTTCGGTCCTAAGCCTGGTGCGGTTGATCACTGTGACTATAACGATCTGGCTGCACTGGAGGCGATGATTTCTGACAAAACCTGTGCAGTGATGATGGAACCGCTGCAGGGTGAAGGCGGTATTATTCCTCCTGAGCCAGAGTTTGTGAAAGGCGTTCGTGCACTGTGTGACAAGCACAATGCTCTGCTTATTTTTGATGAAGTACAGTCAGGTGTTGGCCGTACCGGTCACCTGTATGCGTACATGGGCCTGGGCGTGACGCCGGACATTCTGACCACTGCAAAATCACTGGGTGGCGGATTCCCGATTGGTGCCATGCTGACCACAGCAGAGATTGCCGCGCATCTTAAGCCGGGTACCCATGGCAGCACTTATGGCGGTAACCCGCTGGCCTGTGCCGTTGCCGAGCGTGCCTTTGACATCATCAATCAGCCGGAAATCTTAGAAGGGGTGCTGAAGAAAGAAGCCCTGTTCCGTGAGCATCTGGAAAAAATTAATGAAAAGTACAAGGTGTTTGCCGAAGTACGTGGTAAGGGTATGCTGCTTGGCTGTGCACTGAACAGTGACTACGAAGGCCGTGCCCGTGATTTCATGATGGCCGCAGCGGACGAAAAACTGATGTGTCTGGTAGCGGGCATGAACGTTATTCGCTTTGCACCGTCACTGGTTATTCCCGACGAAGACATTGTTGAAGGCCTGGCACGCTTTGAACGTGCGATTGCGAAAATTGCAAACGCCTGATAATCCACACTAACGTTGAGTAAGCGAACATGAAAATTATTCGCCCAATCACGGCTGCGGATTATCCGTCGCTGTACGATATAGCAGAAGAATCCGGCATCGGCTTTACGTCGCTGCCGGTTAACGAAGAACTTTTGCGGAATAAGATTGCCCGGGCAGAGGCAACATTTACCAAAGCCAATGTCACCCGCCCAGGAGATGAGTCTTACCTGTTTGTTATGGAAGATACCGTGACTGGCCAGGTTGTAGGTACAACCGGCATTGAAGCGGCCGTCGGCCTTGACGATGCGTTTTATCATTACCATATAGGCAAGGTCGTACACGCCTCGCGGGAACTGGATATCCACAATACCGTGGAAATTCTGACATTCTGTAACGACTACACCGGGGTTACAGAAATCTGTACGCTGTTTTTGCGTGAAATGGCACGTGGCGGCATTAATGGCCGCTTCCTGTCGAAAGTTCGCTTCCTTTTCATGATGGAGCACCGCGAGCGCTTCTCAGAAACCGTGATCGCAGAAATGCGGGGTGTTAGTGATGAAAATGGTTGCTCACCCTTCTGGGAGTGGCTGGAAGAACATTTCTTCTCAATGGACTTCCCTACGGCTGACTATCTGACCGGCATCGGCAACAAAGTATTCATTGCAGAACTGATGCCGAAGTATCCGATTTACGTCAATCTGCTGAGCAAAAAAGCGCAGGCCGTTATCGGTCAGGTGCATGAAAAAACCCGTCCGGCACTACAATTGTTGCAGGAAGAAGGCTTTAGCTGCCGTGGTTACGTAGACATCTTTGATGCGGGCCCAACGGTAGAAGCTAACCTCAGTCACATTCGTACAGCGCAGGCCAGTATGAAACTGCCGGTACTGATCGATGATCAGACAGCAGCAAATGGCCAGACGCATTACATTATCAACACGTCGGTTGAAAACTTCCGCGCTGTTGCTACCGAAATGGTGGTAAGTGAAGAACAGCAGGTCGCGGTCATTTCCCGACAGGCAGCCGCTGCACTGAATATCAGTGAAGGCGACCTGGTGCGTTTTGCACCGGTGAAATTCAGAGACTAACGACAGGAACTGACATGCAGAACACACATTTTATCAATGGTGCGTGGATGGCCGGCGAAGGCCATGACATTGCATCTGTCGATCCGGCAAAAAATGCCGTTATCTGGGAAGGTAAATCTGCGACACCATCACAGGTAGACAGCGCTGTTAAGGCAGCGCGCGCAGCCGCTCCAGCCTGGGCCGCAAAAACCGTAGAAGAACGTCTTGCGATCATCAAACGTTACGGCGAACTGCTGACCGATGCCAAAGACCATATGGCAAAAGTCATCGCCCGCGAAACCGGTAAGCCTGAATGGGAAACCGCGACCGAAGTGGGTGCCATGATGGGCAAAATTGGTATTTCTGAGAAAGCGTATTTTGACCGTACCGGGGTTGTAGAAAACAGCGTTCCGGTAGGTAAAGCCTTTATCCGCCATAAGCCGCATGGCGTTGTCGCCGTATTTGGTCCGTATAACCTGCCGGGACACCTGCCAAATGGTCACATTGTGCCTGCCCTGATTGCCGGAAATACGGTTATCTTCAAGCCCAGCGACCTGACGCCTTTAGTTGCACAGGAAATGATCAAGCTATGGGAAAACGCAGATTTGCCGGCTGGCGTGCTTAACCTTGTTCAGGGCGAAGTCGAAACCGGAAAAGCACTGGCTTCTCATCCGGGTATTGACGGTCTGTTCTTTACCGGCAGCTCGCGCACCGGCAAGCTGCTGCACGAACAATTCTCCGGCCATCCGGGCAAAATCCTCGCACTGGAAATGGGCGGTAACAATCCGCTCATCGTCAAAGACGTGGAAGACCTGGATGCCGCTGTCCATGACATTGTGCAGTCAGCGTTTATCACCACCGGTCAGCGCTGTACCTGTGCCCGCCGTCTGTTCCTGCCGGCAGGCGAGACCGGAGACAAGATTCTGTCACGTTTGATCGAAGTCAGTAAAAACATCAAAGTGGGCGAGTATGATGCCGACGACCAGCCGTTCATGGGTGCCATGATTTCCGCGAAAGCGGCCGCCATGATGGTTGAGGCACAAGCCATGCTGGAAGACAAAGGCGGCAACGTGCTGCTGCGTCTGGAACAACCGGAAAAAGACAAAGGCTTCGTAACACCAGGCATTATCGATGTCACGCCGATGCTAGATGCACTGCCGGATGAAGAACATTTCGGGCCGTTGCTGAAAGTCATCCGTTATAACAGCTTCGATGATGCTATTAATGAAGCCAACAATACGACTTTTGGTTTGTCAGCCGGTTTCCTGGGCGACAGCGAAGCAGACTACCGTTACTTCTTCGAGCGCATTCGTGCGGGTATTGTGAACTGGAACCGTCCGATCACAGGCGCCAGCAGTGCCGCACCGTTCGGCGGTATTGGTGACAGTGGTAACCACCGCGCCAGTGCGTACTACGCGGCAGATTACTGCGCCTACCCGGTTGCCTCTGTTGAGCTGGATAAAGTAACCATGCCGGGCACACTGAGCCCTGGCCTTACAATGTAAAAAATCAATAAGGACCCTACTGATATGCACAGTAATATCGACGCTCTGTTCGACAATCTGTGGAAAGATTACATCGCGATTACCCCGTCAGCGCACAAAGTGCATGCACTGCTGCTGGGTGAAGAAAGTGGCGATGAAATCGTAAATGACCACGTGGCATTTCGCACTTTCAACCTGGATAAAACGTCACTGGATAAACTGGCAGCCCATTTCCTCGCGTTAGGCTATGAGGAAAAAGGTCAGTACAACTTTGAGGCGAAGAAACTGGATGCAAAGCATTTCGAGCACCCGGATGACACGCAGCCTAAAGTGTTTATCAGTGAACTGCGGGTTCAGGAGCTGTCTGACGAGGCACAAAAAATCATCCACAAACTGGTTGATCAGATGAATGCCGACACGGTTACTGAAGATAACTTCCTGTATTCAGGCCGCCACTGGGATATCACCAAGGCAGACTATGACACCCTGCTGAATGAGTCTGAATATGCAGCCTGGCTGGCAGCATGGGGATTCCGCGCCAATCACTTTACTGTGAGCGTGAATCATTTAAGTCAGACGCAGGAGTTGTCTGACGTGAATGACCTGCTTAAAGAAGCCGGCTTTGTCCTGAACACCTCTGGTGGTGAAATTAAAGGCGGTCCGGACGTGTTCCTTGCACAGTCATCGACCATGGCCGACCGCGCAGACGTCGACTTTGGCGGTGAAACCATCGCCATTCCAAGCTGCTTCTATGAGTTTGCGCAGCGTTACGATATGCCAAACGGTAAACGCTACCAGGGATTTGTTGCAGCGTCTGCTGACAAAATCTTCGAAAGTACCAATACCAAGTAACCACGGTTACGGTTAAAAAGCCCGCGCTCTGACGCGGGCTTTTTTATTCCTCAAAGACTACAGGTTATTCCGGCCAAGGAACTGCTGGTAGGGCATCGGGCGGTCAAAATAAAAGCCCTGCAGCAGTGACACACCCGACTCGATAATAAAGGGCAGATATGAGGCTTTTTCTACGCCCTCAACCACAACGTCCACCTGCAGGCTGTTCAGCATGGCAGTAAGTCCCTGGAACAGGGCCAGTGCACGGGTATTGGTATCCAGTTCACTGACCAGACTGCGGTCGACCTTAACGACATCAAAATCAAACTGCCGCAGATAGCTGATGGCAGAAAAGCCGGCGCCAAAGTCATCAAGCGCAAGCCTGAATCCGAGCTTTTGCAGCGACTTAAGCGCCTGCATAGCCCGCTCCGGCTCTTTCAGGAATGCCGATTCCGTCAGCTCGATTTCGATCAGACCGGTTGATACCTGACTGTCGTCACAAATCGCTCTGGCTATACCGGGGAAAGCAGGATCCACTAGCTGGTTAACGGTGATATTGATGGCCAGTGGGATGGTTCTGCCGTTTGCTTCCATCATTGAGATATAATCACAGGCTGCCTCAAGCGCCTGACAGCCAATCTGGCTGTCCAGGTTATTGTCTGATGCAATAGGGATGAAAATATCCGGTGGCACCAGGCCATGAAAGCCTGACATCCAGCGACACAGCACTTCACCGCCGCGAAGCTGCCCGTTCAGGTCATATTTGCCCTGAATGTAGAAGTCGAGCATCTGGCCTTCAATGGCGCGGCGTAACTCATTGGCCATACTCACCTTCTCAGCCATTTTTTCGTAAAGACCGCGCTCATATACCTGTACCCGCCCTTTCCCGCTTACCTTGGCATGATACATGGCGGCATCCGCAGCCTGAATAATGCCAGAGGGGGTATCACCATGCTCAGGATAAAAGGCAACGCCAATACTGGCCGACAGCCACAAATCTGCTGACGGAGTAGAGATATCCAGATGTTCCAGTGCGTCAATCAGCGCATCGCTGTTCGCTACCGCCTGCGCAGGTTGTGTCATCACCACGACGAACTCATCCCCCCCCCAGCGCGTCAGTGTGCTGTGCCGGTCAAAAATGCGGGTTAATACCCCGGCCACCGCTTTTAGACAAGCATCGCCCTGCTCATGCCCGGCAGTATCATTGACCTGCTTAAACCCATCTAAGTCAATAAACAGCACCGCGAAAGCCGTCTGCTTATCAGTTAGTCTGGTAATGGCATCGTTTAATCCATTGCGGTTGAGTAATCCGGTCAGGTCATCCTGCAATGCAAGCTGACGCAAGCGGGCCTCATTTTGCTTACGCTCACTGATGTCACGCATCGTGGCGATAAAATACGGGGCACGTTTTTTTTCTTCTGCAAACCGGGCAATAGACAGTTCAATCGGGATTGGCTGACCGAAGGGCGGGGTAATCTCAGTCTCGACATGCCGCTCCTCATCGGCACTCAGTTGTGAAACATCGGTCTCATCATGAATATAATCGGACAATTGCCGACCGATGAAACCATCTTTATTTTCCACCCCCATAAGCCTGCCAAACGCCTCGTTGGCTTCGGTAATTTCCAGCGATACAGACAATACCACCATAGGTTCCCGGGAACTGGAAAACGCCGAGGCAAGCAGATGAAAAGAGTGTTCGGCATCAACCTCGTGGGTAATGTCCCGGGTAATACCAACAATATGCAGGGCCTCGTTATTTGCCCCCCGCTCCAGCACCCTGCCACGTAACCTGACCCACTGATACCCATTGCCCGATTTAAACCGGAACGTCGATTCAATGCGATCCCGGCTGCCGTGAACGGTCATCGCCCACACAAACTGGAGATTCTCAATATCGTCGTCATGAATAAGTCGCATCAGCGAGATGAGGTTGCCGCGTGAGACACTTTCCTTTCCGCCCGTCAGGCTGAATGAGCGCACTTCAAACAAATCATCTGCAGCACGCCATTCCCAGAATGAAATCTGCGATGCCCACAGCGCCAGTTCGAGCTTTTTCTTAGCCTGTTCCGATTCCTGCAGCGCCTGATACAGCGCGATACTTTTCTCTGTCAGAATGGATTCTGCCTGCTTTCTGGCCTGACGCTCGCGCCTGAGTCGACGTTCCAGTGAGGAAATCATTTCATCCATGTCACTCTCCGATCACGCGACTATCTCGATACTGAATTCAAACGTATGAGGCTCAGCGGTGCGCAGGGTCTGGCAGGCAATCTCACAGTCAAAGTGTTGCGCGGCGCCCTGCAGCAGTCCCTCTGCCAGTGTGGTCAGTTCCCGTTCGGAATAATAGCGAAGGCGCATGGCATTATCGGTGCGCGACAGTACGGTAAAGCGCGGCAGATCAGCATCGGGGTACAGCTTTTTCACCTGAACGTGGATATCACCGTCGAGGTGTTCCAACACATCCAACAGGGAGTTTTTTTGCGTAAGCACGCTGGCATGGCTGTCTGCCAGACGACCAAACAGGTAAACACCAAAGTCATGCAGTAAGGCATCGGAGGATTTCTGGGTTTTCTCGACCAGCACAGATAACAGCTTCTGCATGTCGTCGAAGGGGTAATAGCCAACGGCAGTGTAGGCGCCGTCGTTATCCAGACGGGCTTGTGTGATAACTTCATCAGCAAATTCAGGAGATACTTTTTCCTCAAGCATCTCAATCAGCGATGTAAAAATCACTCCCAGCATTCACGACGTCCTTTTGTTGTCTGTTTACTCAAGCGTAGTATAAGTAAAACAGACAACAACAGGATCCGCTAAATTATTCTTCTGCCGGTGAATTTTCTTCTCCGACCGGGTTTTGCGCCGCCTCAATCTGCACGTCGTCAACGCGCTGCAGACCGCGAGGAAGCTTATTACCGCGGCGTCCTCGCTCACCCATGTAATGCTCCAGATCAGACGGTGTCAGCGTCATACTGCGTTTGCCGGCAGTGACACGGATCGACGCCCCTGCGGGTACCACCGCGATATGACGGACATACTCCTCGCGTGATTGCGCTTTCGCTGAGGGAATATTCATCATTTTGTTGCCTTTCCCTTTACCCAGGCTGGGTAAATCTTTCATTGGGAACAGCAGCATACGCCCTTCTGTCGAGACCGAGAGACACAAATCCGTCTGCGGATTAAACACCCGTTGCGGCGGCAGCACTTTTGCGCCGGTCGGGACCGACAGATAGGCTTTACCGGCTTTGTTTTTACTGACCATATCGGCGAACGTACCCACAAAACCATAACCGCCATCAGATGCCAGCAGATACTTGTCGTCATCCCGTCCCATCAGCACGTGCTCAAAGGTTTCACCACCAACAATCGAGAAGCGTCCGGTCAGTGGCTCCCCCTGACTGCGTGCCGACGGCAGGCTGTGCGCGTCGCAGGCAAATGCCCGACCCGACGAGTCAAGGAACACGGCGGGCTGATTACTTTTACCCAGCGCGCTGGCTCGGTAGCTGTCGCCGGCTTTATAGCTGAGTGACGGCGCATCGACATCGTGTCCTTTGGCACAACGGGCCCAGCCTTTTTCCGACAACACCACAGTGACTGACTCGGCAGGCACCAGCTCTTTTTCTGACAATGCTTTGGCCTCACCACGCTCAACCAGCGGCGAGCGGCGGTCGTCACCATACTTTTCAGCATCATCCAGTATTTCTTTCTTAATCAGCGTTTTCAGCCGACGCTCCGATCCAAGCAGCGTCTGAAGCTTATCCCGCTCTTCTTCGAGATCGCTCTGCTCTCCCCGGATTTTCATCTCTTCCAGCTTGGCAAGATGACGCAGTTTAAGCTCAAGGATCGCTTCCGCCTGGGTGTCAGTCAGACCGAAGCGCTTCATCAGTTCAGGCTTGGGTTCATCAAACGTACGGATGATCTCGATAACTTCATCGATGTTCAAAAACGCGATCATCAGACCTTCGAGGATGTGCAGCCTTGCCAGCACTTTATCCAGACGATACTGAAGACGGCGGGTGACAACGTCCTTACGATAAGTCAGCCATTCAGACAGAATCGTTCGCAGATCTTTAACCTGCGGGCGCCCGTCCAGTCCAATCATGTTGAGGTTGACCCGGTAATTTTTCTCCAGGTCGGTGGTCGCAAACAGGTGCTGCATCAACTGTTCGGTGTCTACCCGGTTTGACCGCGGGGTAATGATCAGACGGGTTGGGTTTTCATGGTCTGAATCGTCGCGCAGGTCGCTGACCATTGGAAGCTTCTTCGCCTGCATCTGCGCGGCAATCTGCTCCAGCACTTTACTACCGGATGCCTGGTGCGGCAGGGCGGTCACGACAATATCACCGCCTTCTTCGCGGTAAACGGCGCGCATTTTGATACTGCCCCGGCCGGTTTCATAGATTTTACGAATATCTTCACGCGGCGTAATAATTTCAGCCTCGGTGGGATAATCCGGCGCCAGTACAGTATCGGTAATTTCTTCCAGCGTAGTGCGGCTGTTGTCCAGCAGCATCGCGCAGGCATTGGCCAGTTCGCGGACGTTGTGTGGCGGGATATCAGTTGCCATCCCAACCGCAATCCCGGTCACCCCGTTAAGCAGTATATGAGGCAGTCTTGCAGGCAGCACGCTGGGTTCTTTCAGCGTACCATCAAAATTGGGCACCCAGTCGACCGTTCCCTGACCCAGCTCACTTAACAGCACCTCACTGAAGCGTGACAGGCGCGCTTCGGTATAACGCATGGCAGCAAAGGATTTCGGATCATCCGGGGCACCCCAGTTGCCCTGTCCGTCGACCAGCGGATAACGATAGGTAAACGGTTGCGCCATCAGCACCATCGCCTCGTAACAGGCCGAATCCCCGTGCGGATGGAATTTACCCAGCACGTCACCTACCGTACGGGCCGATTTTTTGTATTTGGCATTGGCACTCAGGCCAAGGTCAGACATCGCATAAATGATGCGTCGCTGTACCGGCTTAAGACCGTCTGCAATATGTGGCAGCGCCCGGTCCATGATGACGTACATGGAGTAATTGAGGTAGGCATCTTCGGTGAAACGCCGCAGGGGCAATTGTTCAATGCCGTCGTTACTTATGGTTATCTGGTCGCTCATGAGGTCTTATTCAAATTCTTATTAACGTCCACAACATTCAGGCAGCGTGCCAGTTTCTGGCGCCTGAGTTCGTACAGTTCGCGTAAAGCTCGCGTACCACTGGCGGGGGTAACCGTTGAAGCTATTGTGGGGCAAAGGGGAAAGCAGTGCAACAAACGCGTTGCACTTGCTGCCCTCGCAGACGGGCACCGTACAGCAGCATCGTGGTTATTGTATGCGTTGCTTTGTACAAAGCAGGAAAGTGATGGTTTAATAGCCGTATTACTGATTGAGTTTTCCGCCACGTTGAAGTCTTTATTATCACTGATGACTGTCTGGCTGCTGTTGTGTATGAGCGTGCCGGCCAGTGCACAACAAACCGTCCAGCTTTTTGATGAAGACGCGTCGATGACGCTGTCCGACTCATTGTCGGTGCTTTATGAACGCGATCAGCCACTGACTATCCAGGATGTTCTGAAGCGCGACGCCGATTTTCAGCGGTATTTCGATTCAAACCCTAATTTTGGGTTCCGCGACAAAGGCCTGTGGCTGAAAGTCGTGATCAGCAATGTCAGTAACCAGAACGACTGGGTCGTCACCGCCAACTTCAGCCAGCTCGACAAGGTCGACTTCTATCTGGTGACAGACGGTCAGCTTATTTCTGAGAGCCATCAGGGTAAAGCCCAGGGGCAGCAATACCGGGTGCCGACCTTTCGCACGCCACTTCCTGCGCTTGCCTCGTCGGTGCTTTACATTCGTGCCGAAAGCCACTCCTCAAGCCTCATTCTGCCGTTGGAAATCGTGCCGTCGCCGGTGCATGGCAAGCATGTTCAGGTAGACGGCCTTCTGTGGGGACTGTTCTATGGCGGTCTCATTATACTGGCGATCTATAACCTGGTGCTGTATTTCGGCGTAACGGAAAACAGCCTGCTCGCCTATGTCGGCTACATCATCGCCGTGTTGCTGTGGCAGTTTATCTGGGGCGGACATGTTCAGCTTATTGCGCCAAACGGTCTGCCCGACTACCTGGTTCATCATACCGAACTGATTTTTGTCATTATTGGCATGAGTTCCGGAGTGTTTACCATGACCTTTCTGGAAACCTGGCGGCATGCCAAAAGTGCCCACCCGGTGATCCAGTCCCTGTTGTTTGCCCAGGGTGTTATTGGCGTCATGTGCCTGATTGACCTGGTTCCGCCCATCTGGAAGAACAATCTGGTGTATGGGGTCGGCATGCTGGCCATTTGCAGTTATATCTATGCTGGCTTTGAAGCCTTCTTTAACCGCTTTCAGCCAGCGCGCTACTTTATTTTTGCCTGGACCATGCTGGCTACCGGCGCCATTATCGGCATGCTCAGCCTGGTTGGTATTCTGCCCTCTAACGACTTTACCACCTATTGTTTCCAGGTTGGGGTGTTCCTGGAAGCAGGCCTGTTTTCACTGGCACTGATGGAAAAAAGCCGCAGTCAGCTTGAAAGTGAGGTTGAACAGGCCACCAACGATCTGCGCAATAATATGGAACTTATCGAGGAGCAGAATGCGCGTCTGGATATTGCCCGTAAGGATGCGATCAAAGCCAGTAACGTAAAATCTCAGTTTCTGGCTAACATGAGCCATGAAATCCGAACGCCACTGAATGCGATTCTGGGCTTCAGTCGTGAACTGACCAATGCCTCGCTGCCGTCAGATCAGCAGGAGCAGGTACGCATCATCAACACGGCGGCAGACAACCTGCTGAGCATCGTCAATGATGTCCTCGACTTTTCCAAGATTGAAGCCGGCAAACTCACCATTAACAACCAGCCCTTTTCACCCAATCAGTTGCTGGAGGAAATGGTCACCATTATGTCGAAATCAGCGCATACCAAGCGACTGGAGTTTGCCTTTGATCTCGGTCCGCTGCCTGAAAAGCTGATTGGCGACGTGTTCCGGATTAAACAAATACTGAATAACCTGCTGAGCAACGCGCTGAAGTTCACATCCAGTGGCATGGTGACACTAACCGCCAAATCCCGTTCCTTACCCCATGGGATCCATGAGCTGATGTTTCAGGTGGAAGACACCGGCATTGGTATCAACCGCCATGACAGAAAAAAACTGTTTAACGCCTTTTCTCAGGTTGAAGACGCGCTGAATCGCAGTTACCAGGGCACAGGCCTGGGGCTGGTTATCAGCCGGGAGCTGGTCAGACTGATGCGGGGCGAGATCACGCTGCGCAGCGTACCCAATATAGGCAGTACCTTCACCGTCACGCTGCGCACCAACCAGCTAAGCCAGAAGTTCAGCCTGAGCGCTTCCAATGACTGGGTCGGTAAGCACGTTGTGATTTTTGATCCGGTGGCAGAAACCCGCCGCACCAGCGCCGCCATGATGCGTAAGCTGGGCGCAGTTGTGACCAGCGTCGAGTCTATCGACTTTCTGAAACGCTGTTGCGACAAACCAGATTACCTGTTTGCCACCGTGCCTGTTAGCCGTCTGGACCGGCGCGATGCCATGCTCAGTGAACTGGTCAGGGTAAATGCAGACAAACGTATCCTCTGGTATTCAGGCCCTGAGCCATTTAGTCAGTACCCCAGCCTGCAGGAATATTTTATCAGTCAGGTGCGCATGCCGCTGACACTATCCAAACTCGACAGCCTGGTACACCGGCGCGCACGGACTAACCGCAACCCCTTGCAGGACAAACTGGATGCCTTACCGAAAGCGCGTATCCTGGCAGTAGACGACATGGATATGAACCTGAAACTGCTGCATACCTGGCTGGACGATTCGCCAGTCAGTCTGACCACCTCAATGAGCGGGCAGGACGCCATCAACCGCTGTCAGAGTCAGGAGTACGACCTGATCCTGATGGACGTACAAATGCCCGGCATGGATGGTCTTCAGGCATCGCGGGGTATTCGCCAGACGCCATTGAATATGGGCACGCCAATTATTGCTGTCACCGCGCACGCGTTTAAAGAAGAGCAGGAACGCCTGCTGGCATCAGGTATGGACGACTACCTGCCAAAACCCATCGACATCAATACCCTGCTTGATCTTATCCGGCGCTGGTGTCAGAACGTCGAGCCGGTTCCGATGGCGCTGCCTACGCTGGACTGGCAGCTTGCCCTGAAACGCGCCAACCATAACCATGAAGCGTCAAAAGAACTGCTGAATGACTTCATCCGTTTGTTGCCACAGTCTGTTGACGTCATTAAACGGGAATGGGAAAACCGCAACTATGCCGGTCTGAAAGCAGAGGTCCACAAACTCCACGGGGCGTGTTGCTATACCGGTGTCCCCAAATTACAGGATCTGGCCAGAGAGCTGGAAACGGCACTCAAACTTGGACAGCATTTTCTCGTCGCCGAGCAGTTGCCTGCGTTTATTCTTGAAGCGGAAATTGTGATTGCAGAGGGGCTGCGTCAGCTCGACCCGAGCTAGTTTGAACGGTATCTGGCTTTCATTGCCTGCCAGGCGGGATCATCCTGCAGCCCCGCCATCAGGCGCTGCAGCTCGTCATGCAACTCATGCTGTTGCGGTGAAGTAAATGCTCTGCGGGTAAAAGCGTCATGGGGCTGCTCTGAAAAGTGAAACGTACTGCTGAGCTGATGCTTACGCTGGAGGTAAGAAAATACCGACCGGCTGACAATACCAAAATCAACACGGCCCTTAGCAACGAGTTCCAGCACTTCCCGCTCACCAATGGTGTTCACTCTCAGTAACTCCCCGGCCGCCACCGCCTCGTTAATATTCATGTAGTAAAACCCTGCCACGCCGGCCATGGTTTTCCCTTCCAGCGAAGCCGGATCCTGGTACTCAAACGGCGTGCTGGCCAGCGACACAAACTCATCCCTGTCTACAAAAAGAGGTGGCAGCCAGAGAAACCGCGTCTCGGTATCGTCCGCAAACCAGGTTGGACTGACACCGACTACCACCCCATCGAGCTTATCTGAGGCAATCATGTAATCCAGGCGCTTGCGGGGGATATAGGCGGTCGAAAAGTGATAATTTGCACTGCGACTGTTAAGCAGCGTAGCAAGGTCAAAATACAACCCTTCCTCTTTCTCGAGGCTGGTAATAAACGGAGGCTTATTGTGATAGGTGTAGAGCACCACCTGTCTGCATGACGGGTTAGCATACGCCGTCATACTGACTATGAACACCAACACCGCCAGTATATGCGTACGGCAATAACGCCCTGAAATAGTCACCGATAACACTCTTTACCGAGTCCGTTTAACAACAAGTATAGTGGCTCTGTCACAGATGCAAGATGAATACGTGTTTACCCCCCCGTCTGACAGCTCGGGACTTTCCGGACAGACCTGCCCCCTTTGTGTTCAGAGCCGCTCGCGCGCCGCTTTGCATTCGCGTACCAGTGCGACGAAGTCGGGGGGACTGCGGTCAAGCTCTGACGCAGAAATGAAAATGTCCAGGCCAAGCTTTTCTCTGAGCTGGGTCATACGATGTCCGAGCATGGCCTTGATCCCGGTCAGAACATCACCATCGGGCAGCGTAAAGTGACGGTCATCAAACATTGACTGCTCATAGCAGCTGCCGGTCGGACAGTTATCATCCGTATTCTGAAATAACAAGGGGCGCTGCTCCATCAGCAGATGGGTGGCCAGACGAGGCGAGACGCTTTTAAGAAACGGGCCATAGTCTTTGATTCTGAATCCGACAGTCTCCAGCTCAACGTGATCCAGTCCGCGTCTGACGCGCGGACAGTCCACCCGCAACAAATTATCCCAGTGAATTTCCCAGCGGCCAAGACGATGAAAATAGCCAATCGACTGAGGTGAAATGGCAATGCTGTGCTCCGGCTCCCGCAACTTAAAGTAGCCTATCAATAGTGCCACAATGGACGCACTGGTCATAAACACGCCAGCCAGAAAAAGCCAGTCCGGTGCCAGTGACAGCCACAGTGCTGAAAACAGCAGGCCAACAACGCCAATCACGAGGCTGGTGAGGCCGTTTCGTTTTGACGTGGCGCGGATAAAAATAGGTTCAACAGACTCAGAAGACATACCAGTACACCAGAAACATCAGCACCGCCCAGATGATATACAGCCGGATCCGCTGACACACCGGACAGTCGGTATGCCAGAACCGCAGGCGTCCGCTGCGAGCATCTGATTGGCGGTGTTTTGTCATTACTTACCCGTATACGGCAGGTCCGGTGTCTTAGTTTACTCCAACTGCCGCACTGACGTCAGGCTGATTTTTTTGCGCTTCACGCTTTGCCCGCCGACGGTGAAATAACGCTGCCAGGGTGGGCGTAAACACCAGTGACAGGATCACCGAAAAGCCCACACCACCTGCCAGTACCACCGCCAGTGGCGGCCAGAACGTCCCTTCACTGAACAGCAGTAGCGGGATCAGGCCGCCTACCGTGGTAAAGGTGGTTGATAAAATATGGCGGCTGCATCCCATCGTCTCTTCAACAATGGCGCGGGTATCACCACAACGGGCGTCCTCGTTGGCGTTAATTGCGGCAATTACCACAATCGAGCCATTGATAGCCACACCGATAAGTCCGGCACTACCGAGCAACGGGTTGAAACCCACGGCCAGTCCCGACAGCCACAGACTGAACATGCCCAGCCCAACCGATAAAATCGCCACCAGCGCAATTATTGCGGCCATACGCACACTCAGGAACGTCAGGATCAGGGTGGTAATCATCAGCACCAGCAACACCGGCGCATAAGTGCCAAGCTGGCCCAGCGCCTGTTTCTGCTCGTCCGCGTCACCGGCAAGGTGCAGGCGATATCCATCCGGCAACACCAGGGCACCTGACAGTTGCTCACGTAAGGCATTACTGACATCAATGGCCGGCACGCCAGGATACAAAAACGCCTGAATGCGATTCACCCGCTCACCATTTTTACGGGTAATGCCACTCAGACTTGGCATCAGCTGAATATCAGCAACCGCGCCAAACGGCACCCAGGCATTATCGGTCAATGCATTGCTGGTCAGCGGCATGTCGGCGATGTGCTGCACACTGCCGCGTTCACTGTCTGCATAGCGAACCCTGACCGGGATTTCTTCCGTCCCTTCCAGCACAGAGCCGCCAAGCTGTCCCGCAAAGTTTGTCTGCAACTGGTTGGCAATATCGGCCAGCGACAAGCCCAGGTACGACACCGAGTCACTGTTTGCTCGCACACTCAGCTCTGGTTCGCCCAGCGTAATACTGGCGGTCGATTGCGTAATGCCCCCAATCGCGGACATGATCTGACGAACCTGTTGGCCCAGGGCATTCAGCACCGCCAAATCCGGACCAATAATTTCGACTTCGACCGGGGCATCAATCGGCGGTCCCTGACCGAATGCACGCACAATAATCTGCACATCGGTAAACTGACGGGACAAATCGCGCTGCAGTTGCGCAATCAGCGAAGACGCTCTTTTTACAGTGTCCGTGGTGATCACCGCATTGGCAAAAGTGGGCGTATTATCGCGCTTCATCACCTGGTTGTAATACACCGAGGGGGCTGAGCCACCGACCAGCCAGGTTACCTGCTCCACCCCGTCAACGTTACGCACAATCTCGTCAACCCGTTTAGCATAGTCATAGGTGCGGGCAATACTGCTACCGTCCTTGGTCCAGACATACAGCTCAAACTGATTGCGGTCTGCACTGGGGAAAAAGACATTCGGTAACCGGGAAGACAACACAAAACCTCCCAGGCATATCGCGGTGATCAGGGGCAGCACCACGAGTGGCTGTTTTATCCAGCGCCCGAGCTGCTGACGCAGCGCATTGCTGATTGTCGGCATTTGCACACCCTGCTGCCACCAGTGGCGCAGGGTTGTATCGTGACGGGGCAGAAACCGCGCCGCCAGCGCAGCAATAATGGTCAGCGAAATAAACAGCGAGCCAATCAGCGCCATCACCACGCTGATAGCAATCGGGCTAATAAAATCACCAATATTGCCGTTGAGCAGGAAAATCGGCATGAACCCAAGGATGGTGGTCAGTGTCGATGACAACAGCGGCACAAACAGGTGTGAGACCGTTTTGACCATGGCTCCCGCGCGGGTCAGTTCCGGTCGTTTCAGGTTAATCCGCATTTCATCGGTGATGACAATCGCGTTGTCTATCAGCAGGCCGATCGCAATGATCATCCCGAAAATTGACATCTGGTGGATCTGTTCACCATAAAAGCTAAGCGAAAATAGCGCAAAAGCCGCACATAACGGCAGAGCCAGGCCCACAATCCAGGCAGCACGGAACCCCATGAAGAGCAGGATAACGGCCATAACAACCGCACAGCCCATCAGCAGATTACCACTGAGTTCGTTGAGGCGGGCGTCGGTATAGGTGTTTTGTTCAAACACCACTGACGCGCTGACACTGCCGGCAAACTCCTGGTTGAATTTCGTCACCACCTGCTTTGCGGCCTCGGTCCAGACATCGGCCCGCACCGTCGTTTGCATCCGGGCGGCGACAAAAATGACCTGCTTACCGTCTACCAGCGCAATGTCGTCCACCGGCGCTTTCCATCCCCGATAAACATCTGCCACATCGGCAACCCGAAGGTAGCGTCCGGCCTGATTACGCAGCGGAATATTACTGACCATCGCCACGCCATCGAGTGTCTCCGACAGCGAAAAGCGCAGGTTATTGTTTTCGGTATACAGCGAGCCGGCCGGCAGCTTTGGATCGGCCGCCGCAATCTGGCGACTGACATCAGAGAGTGACAGCCCGGTGGCAGCCAGCCGCTCCGGGGATATTGCCACAATCAGCTCTTCATCGGGTTCGCCATACATACGCACCAGTTCGGTGCCAGCCACGTTGCGAATACGGTCTGTCAGCTCGGTGGCCAGTCTGCCGGTCATCGTCTGAGTGCTGTTTTCCGGCACCTCTGCTGATACGGCGAGCAGCAGGGTGAACGCTGTCGCACCCCGTTTTTCATCGAACACAGGGGATGCCACACCGGGCGGGAAATCTGCCGCTGCAGCGCCTATTGCATCGCGAATTTCGCTGAACAATGATTCATTGGTGGTGTTGTCGATCCAGTCCTGGGTTTCCACGGTAATAATCGAAATGCCGGCGCGCGATGTCGATTTGATTTCTTTTATCTCGAAAATCTCACGCAGCCTATCTTCCAGCACGTCGGTCACCAGCGCTTCTACCCGCTCTGCCGATGCCCCCGGATAGGCGGTGATGATCAGGGCGTTACGGGTATCAATGCGGGGATCTTCAAGACGCGGCAGGGTGCCCAGTGCCGACAAGCCGGCAACCAGCAAAATGATGATACTAAGAAAAAGAAGATGACCGTGGCGGTAGAAAACCGTATACCACGGGGCGTTTTGTTCCTGCGATGAGTTCATCGGTCAGTCCCCGACGACATCACAGCCACGTGCTGCCCCGGACTGAGTTTATGGGTACCCCCTTTCACGAAGCGTTCCCCCTCACGCAGCGCTCCGCGCACAAAAACGCGGTTCTCATCGCTGTAAACGACTTCGACCGTGCGCGCATTCAGTACCGTATCCGCCCCGTTTTGCTCTGCCACAAACACAGTCCACAGGCCGCGCAGACCATTACTTAATGCCGATACCGGCAGCCATGCGCCCTGCTCAGGCCGGGCATGCCATACCTCCAGTGTGGCCATGTCACCGGGTTTCACATCGCCAGCGCCGCTGAGCGTGACCAGCATGTCCACCGTCCGTGTTTGTGTAGAACGCAGCGACAAACGCTGAGTGACAGTCGCTTCATAGGTTTGCCCCCCTACGCTGACGCTCACGCGCTGACCGGCCTGAAAGCGGTCAATATCACTGGCAGGCATAGCAAAACGCGCCTGCAACTGCTGCGTGTTAGTCAGTGCCACGACTGCCGTTCCCGCGTTAACGACGGTTCCCTCGTCCATAAAGCGGGCCGTGATCCTGCCGTCAAACGGCGCAACCAGCCGGGTTTTTGCAATTTCCACGTCAAGGCTGGCAAGCGCTGCAGCAACCTCGTCTACCCGCGCTTTTGCCGCCCGCCACTGCGCATCGGCCTCGTCTCTGCGTTGTGAGGACTCAAGATTCTGGCGCACCAGCTTATCAATACGCTGATAGGTCAGTGCGGTCAGTTCAGACTCGGCGTTGGCGCGTACTAGTGACGCCTGCAGTTCTTTTTTTCTTGCATTCAGTCGCGCTGTATCCAGCGTCGCGAGGATCTGGCCCTGCGACACCGTATCACCCTCTTCGACCAGGACAGCCTCTACTTCACCGGCTACGTCGAACCCGATTCGGGCATCCTGCGCCGACTCGATCAGCCCGCGCAATTTCACCGGCACTTCGAATCCGGTTTGTATATGAATGGTACCGGTACTTACCGCATCGGGTGTTGGTGTAACCGGCGCATTTTCAGCCTGACTCTGACCCGCACTCCATAACAGTACCACCAGGGCGCTGAGAAAAAGCATGGTGGCCGAGTACAGCAAGGCACGGCTGCGCAGCGAATAAGAAGATGTCACACCCTTCGTGTTCATGGATTATCCTGAAAATGAAAATAGTAAACTGACAAGGCGAATGCTAGACTATTAATACTAGACCGTCTAGTTTGATAATTAAAATTAACGAGATTTTATTGTGTCTGAAACTAAGCCTGCCCGCGTGGGGCGCCCGAAAAGTGAGGAAAAACGCCGCCAAATCCTGACCGCGGCCTCTGCATTGTTTTTACGCGAAGGCTTCGCAAACACGTCCATGGACAGCGTGGCAAAGGCCTCAGGCGTATCGAAACAGACGGTCTACTCGCACTTTCCCAGTAAAGACACCTTGTTTCAGGCCGCCATAACAGCCAAATGCCAGAGCTACGATCTGGACCCGACCGATCTGGCCGGCCATGATCACTGCGATTTACCGATGACACAGTGTCTGCGCATGATAGGCACGCAGTTTGTCAGGCTGATTCAGGACCCTGAGGTGGTTGCCATGTTCCGGGTGGTGATCAGTGAGGCGCGTAATAACCCGCGTATTGCGGAATTGTTCTATCAGGCGGGCCCGAAAGCCAGTCTCGATGGCCTGGCGCCACTGTTTATGGCGTTCAGCGATAACCAGCTTTCCACGCAGGATGCCAATGCCATGGCACGGGATTTTTTCAGCCTGTTAAAAGGCGAATTGCACATCATGTTGTTATGCGATCTGATTCCGCCACTCAACAACGAGCAGATTGAACGGCATGTAGAGCAGGCCGTCGAAAAAACCAGCCTGTTGATGAAGGCGCGCCTGCAGCAATAAATCGTCACAGATCCTGCAATTCACTCTACAGTGATACCGCTTTTTGGTAGACTAGCGCCGGTTTTCAGCTTGGTGAACGATTCATGACAGACTTTACCGGTAATCATATTCTTTCGGTCAATCAGTTTGACCGTGAGGCCATCGAAAAAGTATTCCGCGTTGCCGATATCATGAAGCCCTACGCACGGCGTGAAAAGCGCACTACCGTGCTGGACGGCGCAATTCTGGGCAACCTCTTTTTTGAACCAAGTACACGTACCCGGGTCAGCTTTGGTACAGCATTTAACCTGTTAGGGGGTGAAGTCCGGGAAACCACCGGCATGGATAATTCAGCGCTGGCCAAAGGCGAGTCACTGTTCGACACCGCCCGCGTGTTAAGTGGTTATTCCGATATTATTGCCATGCGTCATCCCGCGGCGGGCTCAGTGGCTGAGTTTGCCGAAGGCAGCCGGGTGCCGGTAATCAACGGCGGTGACGGTGCCAACGAGCACCCCACTCAGGCACTGCTTGACCTGTACACGATTCAGCGCGAACTTGAATACAGCGGTAAAGGCATTGATAACCTGCACATCGCGATGATTGGCGATCTGCGTTATGGCCGCACCGTGCATTCATTGTCACGTCTGTTGTGCCTGTACAAAAATATTCGCTTTACGCTGATCTCTCCCAAAGAGCTGGCTATGCCGCCGGCGATCATCGACGCCATCGAAAATGCGGGCCACCAGCTGCACATTACCGACCAGTTGGAAGGCAATATGGATGTGGACATCTGTTATCAGACCCGTATCCAGGAAGAACGTTTTCCTTCGCAGGAAGAAGCGAACAAATACCGTGGCCGGTTCCGCCTCAACCAGGCCATTTATACCAAGCACTTTCAGTCGAAAACCGTGATCATGCATCCGCTTCCGCGTGATTCACGTACTGAGGCCAACGAACTCGACAACGATCTCAATCTGAACCCGAACCTGGCAATTTTCAGGCAGACCGATAACGGCGTCCTGGTCCGTATGGCGCTGTTTGCGCTGACTCTCGGAGTAGAAAATCTGGTGACCAAGTACGAGAAAGACGTTATCTGGCACAGCAACAAGAGCAATTAATTTACATGCAAAAATCAGAAGCCCTGTTTCAACGAGCACAAAAAACCATTCCTGGCGGCGTGAATTCTCCGGTTCGCGCCTTCAAAGCAGTCGGCGGCACGCCGCGGTTTATCACCAAGGCTGACGGCCCGTACATCTGGGACGCCGACGGCAAACAGTACATCGACTATGTACAGTCGTGGGGCCCCATGGTGCTGGGCCACAACAATGACAAAATTCGTGACGCTGTGATTGCAGCGGCGCATAACGGACTGTCATTTGGTGCCCCGACCGAGGCTGAAATTCTGATGGCCGAGAAAGTTGCCAGTATGGTGCCATCCATGGAAATGGTGCGAATGGTGAACTCAGGTACAGAAGCGACCATGTCGGCAATTCGCCTGGCGCGTGGATATACCGGCCGCAACAAGATTGTGAAATTTGAGGGCTGTTATCACGGTCATGCCGACTCTCTGCTGGTAAAAGCGGGGTCAGGCGCGCTGACATTTGGCGTACCGAGCTCTCCGGGCGTACCCGCTGATGTTGCCCAGCACACGCTGACCGTTGAATACAACAATCTGGACAGTGTCCGTGAGGTATTCGCACAGCATGGTGACGATATTGCCTGCATTATTGTGGAGCCGGTTGCCGGCAACATGAACTGTATTCCACCGGTTGACGGCTTCCTCGAAGGTCTGCGTCAGATTTGTGATGATGCCGGCAGCGTGCTGATTTTCGACGAAGTTATGACCGGCTTCCGTGTATCGCGGGGCGGCGCCCAGGAACGCTATGACGTGACACCGGATCTGACCTGCCTCGGTAAGGTCATCGGGGGTGGTATGCCGGTTGGTGCGTTTGGCGGAAAACGCGAGATCATCACGCATGTCTCTCCCACCGGACCGGTTTATCAGGCCGGCACGTTGTCGGGTAACCCGGTTGCCATGGCCGCCGGTCTGGCTGCGCTGTCACAGCTGGAAGACCGCGATTTGTATACGTCAATTTTTGATAATACCCAGGCACTGGCTGACGGCATGCAGGCACTGGCTGACAAGCACGGTATTCCGCTGACCACCAATGTGGCTGGCAGCATGTTCGGCTTTTTCTTCACCGACATTGACCGGGTAACTAACTATCAGCAGGCCATTAACTGTGATACCGAACGCTTCAAAGTGTTCTATCACGGTATGCTGGACCAAGGTGTCTACCTGGCACCGGCCTCGTACGAAGCGGGCTTTGTGTCAAAGGCACATACCACAGACATTATTGACCAGACACTGAGTGCCGTAGACAGGGTATTCAGCCGTCTCTAACCGTCAGAAGGCCGTAGTTTGACCTTCCATCCCCTGCTACTCGCTGCCCTGGCAGCGAGTGTTATTTATGGCATAGTGATGACGGTGCTGTGGTACAGACAGCGCCGTCTTCATCTGCTGACGCTGGAGCAGACCGTGCCGCTGGCACTGCGTCCGGCCGACGATGTCACTGATAAGTCCCGTCGCATTCAGGAACGCGCAGACGAGGCCATCCGGCTATCCCAAACGTTCCAGAAATTTGTCCCCCGCCAGTTTGTCGAGCACTTTGCGAAGCATGGCTCGCGTACCCTGGAGCTGGGCCATGCCGATGAGGACGAGGTGGCTATCCTGTTCTGCGATATCCGCGGTTTTACCGGGCTGTCTGAAAGAATGCAGCCGCATGAGCTCATGAAGTTTCTGAATTCGTACTTTTTGCGTATGAATGATCCGATTCATAACAACCAGGGATTCATCGATAAATTCATCGGTGACGCCATCATGGCGCTGTTTGACCACCCGGACGGTGACGCCGGTGATAAAGCCACGGATGCTGTTAACGCTGCACTCGACTTACGCAGCGCACTGACCACTTACAATTCACACCGGGCGAAAAGCGGCTATCCGGCTATCAATGTGGGCATCGGGATCCATTTTGGGCCGGTGATCCTCGGCACGGTGGGGTCGGATGACCGCATGGATACCACCGTCATTGGTGACAGTGTCAACATTGCCTGTCGTCTGGAAGCGCTGGCGCCGGTTTACGGCGCGGACATCGTGATCAGTGCACAGGTCCTTGAAACCATTGGCAACAAACGGACATTACATACCCGTCTTATCGACTGGGTCAGGATCAAAGGCCGGACTGCACCACTGGAAATTTACGAGGTACTGGATCATCTCAGCGATGACGCCAGGCGTGCCAGGCTGGCGACCGGGTCACTGATCCGTCAGGGGGTCCACAGTCGCATGGGACAACGATGGGAAGAGGCCATGGCTCACTTTGCGCGGGCACAGACACTCGCGCCTGACGACCCGGTCATTGCCTATCACCTGAAAGTGTGTGACCAGTATCGGTTTCAGGATATTGCAGAAAACTGGGACGGCGCGCTGCCACCGGTATTGCAGTAACGTAACTTACTGTTTTGCCATCTGGCGGATAAACGGGACGGAGGGGGCGAAAAATGCGGCACCGGTTTCGGCACTGGTAAAGTCCAGCCAGCGGTCGTAGTCGCCCTCGCCATTCCCTACTATCTGGCTGTGCAGCATGGCTTTAAAAGGCAGCGCACTGGCACTGCAACTGACAAAAAATAATCCCTGTGAGGCCATATCACCGTAGGGCATGCCCTGCTTTAACAGAGCGGGGCCATCATCACCCACTACCGCGCTGCTCGCCCTGACGCAATGCGACGACGCCGATTGCTCTTTACTCGGCAGGTTATGCTCCTGTGTCATACCAATGACCTGCTCCTGCTGGCGTGGTGACAGTGCCTGCCAGCGCCGCAGATCATGCCGGTAACGCTGAATATGCACGTAACTGCCACCGCAGAAGTCCGCATCGTGTTCGCCGATGACCGCCACTTCACGACGTTTCAGGCCTCGCGGATTATCATAGGCGTACATAAAGCCGTTAAGGTCGCGGCCATCCAGATAACGAAAGCCCCGTACCTGCTCCACCAGCTCAACATGCAGGCGCAGCAGCTCCATAATTTCAATGCCAACAGCGTGGCAGATATCCAGTCGGTCAGCGCGGATCTGAATAAACAGGTCGCATGGCATGGTTGGCGCACTGCGGTCTTCACACTGCATGTCAGGAAACGGTGATAACTCGGTAGGAATAGGGCCGGGATACAGCTCACTCCAGTAGCTGTTGCCTATTGCGATCATGCCGGTCAGCATGGCTTCGTAATGTTCATTCTCAAAATGGTCAATCACATCCAGCACGCGCGCCAGCTTGGCTCTGACAGCCTGGCTGTCGTCATCCACTACGTTAAGCAGCAGATATTGTGCATGCAAATTGGGCTCAGCGCAGACGCCCTTTTGAGGTTGTGCCATACGAGTGATCTTGTTCTTGTTATCAGGGCTGCAAGACCGATAAGGCTTACCGGTCTTCCATTTACTTTCAGTTATTTAGAGTGTATCAGTACCCTGCGGCTTGTCCATCTTTTCGACTTTCGGACGCCCCCGTGTACACTTTCGTACGCGGATCCCAGCCGATGGCCTGATAACCGCCATAGGCGCCAACAACCGGCTGTAAGGTGTGTCCGCGCTCCATCAGCTCGCGCTGCACCTTCGCGTCGATGCCTGATTCCAGGCTGACATACCCACCATCGCGCATCAGCGCGCCGGTCGGGCTGCTCGACCCGCTGTGCAGAATGCGCGGTGCGTCACCGGCTTCCTGCAAATTCATGCCAAAATCAATCACATTCATAATGATTTGCGCATGCATCTGAGGCTGGGTGGCTCCGCCCATCACGCCAAAGCTCAGAAACGGCTGGCCGTTGCGGGTGACAAATGCCGGGATAATAGTATGAAACGGACGTTTACCTGGTGCATATTCATTACGATGGCCCTCTTCCATCGTAAACAACTCACCGCGGTTCTGCAGAATAAAACCCAGTCCCGGTGGCGTCATGCCCGACCCCATACCACGGTAATTACTCTGAATGAGGGAGACCATATTGCCGTCTTTGTCGGCCACGGTCATGTAAATGGTATCTCCATCAATCACGCCCGCATCGACGCGCTCTGCGGCTTTTTTGGGGTCAATCAGCGCCTGGCGTTTGGCCGCGTAGTCTTTGGAAATCAGCCAGTCCACCGGCACATCGCTAAATGCCATATCAGCGTAATAGCGGGCACGATCCTCAAATGCCAGCTTCTTCGCTTCAACAAAAGTATGGATATAGTCGGCCGAACCGAAGCCCATTCCTTCGATGTCGTAACGCTCCATAATGTTGAGAATTTGCAGTGCGGCAATGCCCTGACCATTTGGCGGCAACTCCCAGACATCATAACCACGATAGTTGGTCGAGACCGGCGTCACCCATTCCCCCTGATGCGCCGCCAGGTCTTCATAGGACAAAAAGCCACCCTGCTCGGCCATGTAGGCATCAATGGTGCGGGCGATATCGCCTTTATAAAACGCATCGCGTCCACCGGTCGCAATTTTTTCAAGCGTCGCCGCCAGTGCAGGGTTTGTAAAGATTTCGCCTTTTCTTGGTGCATGTCCGTTGGGCATAAAAATATCGCTGAACCCGTCATACTGACCAATGCGTTCCACATTCATCTGCCAGTAGTACGCAATGAGTTCTGATACAGGAAATCCTTTACGGGCATATTCAATGGCCGGGCTCAGGATTTTAGTCATCGGCAGTGAGCCAAAACGCTCATGCAACATAAACCAGCCGTCAACGGTACCGGGCACGGACACCGGTAAGGGCCCGAAAGACGGAATTTTTGTCAGGCCACGTTTGGCAAACTCTGCTTTTTTGAGACTCATGGGTGAACGCCCCGAGCCGTTCAGGCCCACTAGCTCCTTATTTTTGGCATCCCACACCATCGCAAAGATATCACCACCAATCCCGTTACCGGTCGGCTCCACCAGCCCGAGTACCGCATTGGCAGCGATAGCCGCGTCGACAGCGTTGCCGCCGGCTTTCAGAATGTCCAGTGCCACCTGTGTAGCCAGCGGCTGGCTGGTTGCGGCCATGCCGTTTTGTGCCAGCACCTCTGAACGGCTGGCAAACATTTCCCCGGTAATACGGTCGTAAGCCTGGGCGTTAATGACAAATGCAAAGCTCAGTGCGATAGCACCATGTTTCAGCAGTGTGGTTAGTTTCATTGTTTCGTTCCGACAGCATGTGGTTGCGTGTTTGTACGTCACACTCTACTAAACGGGGCACCATGCCGGAAGCAGGAAATCTTTAAACACCGGTTCCATTACGATGAAATGGTTCCGGTTGGCGATGATAGCGCGCTGGCTTGGGCTGATGCCAGGCGCTCTGCGCCTGACTTATCCGCATGGGAGGTCGCTTTTGGCTATTTTTTGGCGCTGACTGACATCCAGAACAATGACGGAGAAGTAAATTACTCGTTGAAGGGGAACAACTAGCTAAATTTATGCTTTATTTTTCACATCATAAAGCCCTGCTGCGCCAGCCAGCGGACTGCCTGCTCTTCGGTACTGAAGATACCCAGTTTCACCCCGGCTTTACGGTAAATTCGTTCAAATTGTGACTTCACTAACCCTTCTATGGTGGTCCGTCCGGTGACCAGTGCACCTAGCTTCATTCCTTTTCCTGCCCGCCACTCGATAGATTTTTGTAACTCAGACTCTGCATCAGGTGTGAGCATGGCAGCGCCATGAAGAAACCCCAAAAACGCCCAGTCACCTCCCTGAAACCCGGAGATCACCTCTATCATGTCCTGGCTGTAACGCGCTATCGCACTCTTGCTTGCTGTACCTTCGGCAGACACCGCAACAATATTGCCCAGAACCGCAATCTGGTACTCACCAAACTTACTTTTTAACTGTGCGTTCGGGTTGGTAAAAATCTTCATTTATAAAGCTGACAGCAGTCACCACTGGTTGTCAGATGCCTCTGCTTACACATTACTACACACTCACCAATCTAGAGTTGTGCGTGCGAATAAGCAATAAAAAACGCCGCAGATGCCCTCATCAGCATTATGGTGTTGTCTGGTCTGAATGCGGTGTGTGACTATTCACCAGTGCCGATAACGCCGGTGCATCATCATGCCCGGGATAACGCTGTAAGAATGTGTTAAGCGCAACGCGCGCCTGACGCAGCCGACCTTGTTCGCAGAGTGCTTTTATCATTGCAGCCTCATAGGCCGGATGCTGAAAATACGCGGCTATTGTCTGCATTAAATCCAGTGCCCTCGCTTTATCCTCATCGGCAGCGAGGGGATAGGCATAAAAGCCATACAGCGCGAGGTAATTAAGGTCATAGGCATCCGGTTTTTTCGCCATTGCGATGTCGATGACAGACGCGCCGGAATGATGCGCATCCGCCAATAACTGCATGGTAGCCTCATCGTTAAATATGGCACGCTTTTGCGGTGTGATGCCCAGTTTCAGCAACAGCATCTCAGCCGCTCTGGGGACCGAGGGCGGGTTTTGCGCGGTGATCAGGTTTCCGTCAACGGCAACGAACGGCAGCATGGGGTGATTGTAAACAAATCGCCCGCCGTTTTGCGTCAACCGGTCCTGGACAAGAAACGGGAATGACGCAATGTGTTCACCACTAAACGCGTTCTCCTCTTTGTTGGTAAACCCATTGACCTGTTTTCCCGCAACAAAGAACTGGCCATCTGGCAGCGTAATGTCGGCAATCGCTGCAGGACCATGGCATACCGCAGCAATAGTGACATTATCTGCCACAAACTCAGTCAGCATGTGCTGTGTTGCCGTATCTGCAGGCAGGTCAAACATAGCGCCCGCCCCACCCACAATGAACACGCCCTGGTAGCGCCGGGTATCGATAGCGTGCGCAGGCAGCGTGTTTTGCAGCTGCGTCAGCGCGACAGACTTAAAACGCTGAATATACGCGAGGGCATCTTTGTTGGTTTTAACCAGAACCGGACCGCCTTTCGGTGTCACAAGATCAACCTTAACTCCGTTGTCATGCAATACCAGATAAGCCTGTGCCAGCTCTTCCAGATCGTAGCTCAGTGCCGGCTGTTCTTCGCTGCCGTACCCTGAGATAAGCATCAGCACCCGGGTTGTGGCCTCAGTCTCAGACGCCAGGGCGCTCTTAATAACCAGAAGAAGCAGAAAAAAGTAAAATGTGAAGGTTTTCATGATGTCTCCAAACGTGACGTTATTGCTGCGCCACAATAGCGCACAGGATGTCGTCTTTATGTGAAGGTGTCATAAGACGACCTGCCGACATTTGCTTCACATTTGGATTGGTACTATCCGGGTTTTCTATCAAAACAGAGAACCCTGCATGCAACATGTACTTATCGGGCTATGCAGTGCAGCATTACTGCTTATTACAGGCTGCACATCAAAACATCTGGAGATTTTTCCGGACTTAAGTAATCCGGGCTTAACCGATCAAAAAATTGCGCCTGAAAAACTGTATGACGATATCGACGCTTTTATTGCCGGTGTGACGGAGCGCCATCCGGCTTATTCCCGCTATGCTGACATAAGCCAGATACATCAGCAGGCTGCGCGCATAAAGGCAGGGTTAATCCGGCCGCTGACCCGTGTAGAGTTCTTCCGTGAAGTCGGCACCCTCTCTCACTATTTCAACGACGGGCATACCTTCCTGCTCTGGCCTTATCAGGAGTATCAGGCGTTAAAAGAAGAAGGTGCACTGATGTTTCCGTTCGCACTGGATGTGTTTCCGTCAGGCATCTTTGTTAAATATGATTACCACGCGAACGGACAGACGCTGCGCAAGGGTACCCGTTTACTGCGTATCAATGATGTTAATGTGGAGACGATTTTTTCTCATGCCCAGCAATTTGTTGGTGGAGAGACTGAGCTCCTGCGGAAGCATGTCGTTGCCGCCCGCTTCCCGATGATGCTGTGGGCCGTGTATGGCTTTGTTGATCGGTTTGATCTGGACGTACAGACCAGCGACAACATACACCAAATTAGTATCCGCCCTGATGATAACTGGCAGCCGGCCAGTCAGCCGGATATCGGCAGCGACTTCGCGTACCGCGTCCTGAGCAAAGACACCGGCTACCTGAAGGTCGCCACGTTCGATGTCAGCCCTGACTGGTTTGAAGATTTTGTCGATGCCACTTTCCTGCAGATACGTCAGCAGGGCATAAAAACGCTGATCATTGATATTCGTGAAAACGGCGGCGGTAATACCGATACCGCCAGTTATCTCGCCCGACACCTCGCTGACCAGCCATTCAGGATGATATCCTCACTGCGTGAGCGGCTGAACACCGACAACCGCGGGCTGTTTAACTACCGCGGTGAGGTGGGTGATATGCTGCAGGAAGAATGGGGTGAGTGGCTGGACCCTGTTGATGACTCGCGCAGATTCAGCGGCAATGCCTACGTACTGATAAGCCCGCTGACCTATTCATCGGCCATTGTGTTTGCCACGGCGGTAAAAGATAACGCCATGGCAACGCTTGTTGGTCGCCAGACAGGCGGCTATGCTAACCAGACCGCCCAGGGAAACCTGTTCAACCTTCCACACTCAGAGTTGCGCGCCTACGTTGCAACGCGTCTTTTGGTCAGGCCTGATGGCAGTACGGAGGTTAGCGGCGTGAAGCCGGATATTCGTGTGACAATAACCAGTGAACAGATAAGCGCCGGCACTGACGCTGATATTCAGGCCGCCGTTGAACATGCTGCCGGCATCACAGCAAGACAGTAAATAAGTGATAACCCATGAATGAACATACCCGGTTACTACTGGTAGAGGATACCAGGGCGCTTGCGACGGAAATCTGCGATTTTCTGGAACATCAGGGAATTGAGGTGGATTACGCTGCGAATGGAAAACAGGCTGTCTCACTGATTACCGATCACCGCTATGACGTGGTCATTCTGGATGTGATGTTACCCGATATGAGCGGTATTGATATCTGTCAGTTTATCAAGGAACACATCGACCCCGTGCCACCGGTTCTGATGCTCACCGCAAGAGACAGTATCGAGGATAAAACCCGGGGCTTTGACGCCGGTACCGACGATTACCTGACAAAGCCATTCGATCATCATGAGCTGTTACTCCGTTGCCGGGCACTGATGCGCCGGCACCAGTTGCACCAGTCGCAAACGGTCATCATTGGTGAGCTGAGTTTTAATGCCAGACAGCAGGTAGTAAAACGCAATGGAACCGACGTAAAGCTGAGCAGTACCGATTTTCAGATATTACAGCTATTGGTGCAGGCGTACCCTAACGCGGTGAGCCGCCAGGAAATCATTCAAAAGGTTTGGGGCCCGGACTTCCCCGACAGCGACGCGGTCCGCTCGCATATCTACACACTTCGCCAGGCGCTCGACAAGCCCTTTGCAACAGACATGCTTAAAACCATCCACGGTATTGGCTTCAGGTTATCGGTGTAAAATGATGTTCAGAGATTCTATCCGGCGCAAGATCCGCTGGCTGATAATCAGTTTCACGGTGTTCGTTTCGTTGTTTTTCATCAGCCTGCTGATCCTGTATGCCTGGCTGATTGAAGACAATATCTTTAACCAGCTGGTTGCACAGGAAGCGCGCTATATCGAGCAACAGTTTACTTCAACAGGACAGGTGGTAAGTCCTCGCATTCCTTTTATGACGCTGCATCCGGGATGGGAAGCATTACCTCAACGCATTCAGCAGTTGCACAGCCAGTCTCCTCAGCGCATTGAATTTCCCCTCGATGATGGCGGCACCGTTCACCTGCGGGAAGTAGCGCTGGGCAACAAACTCTGGTTGTTGTCGGCCAATGTGTCGTCTTATGAGATATCAAAAATTTATCTGCCGAAACTTATTCCGTGGATCCTGCTGGTGCTGGGGGTGATGGTAGTGTGTGCAGTGATACTGGCTCGCTACCTTGCACATTTGGTCGTGAATCCCTTACAGCATATTGCATCGGGCGTATCAAACCAGACCGAGGGAACAAGGCTGACGTTTGAGCAGCACTTTGCCAACGATGAGATTGGCTACCTTGCTCACACTATCAGCGACAGTTTTAACCGCTTACATGCCGCGTTAGCGCGCGAAACGGACTTCTCCCGCGACATCAGCCATGAGCTTCGCACGCCCGTCGCTGTGCTAAAGCTGGTTGCCAGCAGACTGCGTTCAGACACCTCACTGGACGCAGACTCTGTGTCACGTGTGAAGACGGCCGTGAACGATATTGAACAATCACTGAACGTGTTGCTCGCATTATCGCGGGAAGAGTCTGTCGACACTGAGACCTTGTCGCTGCGTCAGGAAATTGAGCATTGCGTGGTTAATCATTTCTCGTTTTGCAGTACCGAGAACGCTGAGCTGACCATCACGGTGCCACCGACCTGCCGCACTACCTGCAACAAAAACCTGCTGCACATTCTGATCAACAACCTGCTGGATAATGTGGTGAACCATGCCAGCACGGTATCACTGACCATTGAGATGAAAGGACAGCAGCTTATTTTTAAAAATCCGGTGGACGTGCTGCCCGATGGGGATATCCTGGCTCCGCAGGTAAAAGCAAATACCAGTCAGGGCCTCGGTCAGGGCCTGCATCTCGTCAAACGCATTTGCCGTCAGTGTGGATGGACAGTTGCCGCTGAAATAAAGGACACCCTGTTTATACTTATCATCACACTGAAATAAACACATAAAAAAACCCCGCTAACGCGGGGTTTAAAGGAAGTGAGACAGATGTTGTTGTTTTCGTTATTCGGTCATCTGTTCAGACCAGGGTTTAAGACCGGCTGCCGGTGAAGTCTGGGTAAGCTTCCAGACCACACTCGCTCAGATCCACGCCTTCAAACTCTTCTTCTTCACTCACACGGACGCCCATCACCGCTTTGATGATTAGCCACACAACCAGACTGGTGACAAATACCCAAACGAAGATTGTCAGCGCGCCAATGATTTGACCAGAGAAGCTTGATCCATCGTTAGTCACCGGAACCAGTAACAGACCCAGCAGACCAACCACACCGTGTACTGAAATCGCACCCACCGGATCGTCAATTTTCAGCTTGTCCAGCGTGACAATGCTGAAGACCACCAGAATACCACCGAGCGCGCCAAACAAAGTTGCCAGCAGCGGCGTTGGCGTTGATGGTTCTGCCGTGATAGCTACCAGGCCTGCCAGTGCACCGTTCAGTGCCATGGTCAGATCCGCTTTACCAAACAGAATGCGCGCCAGAATCAACGCGGCAATCGTACCACCGGCTGCGGCGGCGTTGGTGTTCATGAACACCACGGCGACAGCGTTAGCACTTTCTACCGTGGCAGTCGCCAGCACTGAACCACCGTTAAAGCCAAACCAGCCCATCCACAGAATGAAGGTACCCAGTGTTGCCAGCGGCAGGTTCGCACCCGGAATCGCATTGACTTTACCGTCTGCAGTATATTTGCCTTTACGGGCGCCCAGTACCAGTACACCTGCCAATGCGGCAGCAGCACCCGCCATATGGACAATACCAGAGCCAGCAAAGTCAGAGAAACCCAGATCACCCAGCGTGTACATGCCAAACACCGCCTCGCTGCCCCAGGTCCATGCACCTTCCATTGGGTAAATAAAGCCAGTCATGACAACCGCAAACGCCAGAAAGGCCCACAGTTTCATACGTTCAGCAACGGCACCTGACACAATAGACATGGCGGTTGCCACAAACACAACCTGGAAGAAGAAGTCTGCTGAGGGTGCATAGGTGGCAGGATCTTCTGCGACATCAGTCGCGCCGTCAGCCATAATGCCACTCAGGAACGGGCCCCAGTCTCCGCCGCCGTACATGATGCCGTAACCACACACCATGTACATGGTGCAGGCAATGGCAAACAGCGCAATGTTTTTAGTCAGAATTTCAGTGGTATTTTTAGCACGCACCAGGCCGGCTTCCAGCATGGCAAAACCTGCTGCCATCCACATAACCAGTGCACCGCAAATCAAAAAGTAGAAGGTATCTAAGGCGTACCCAAGCTCAAATGTGATTTCCATTATAGAGTTCTCCGCAATGTGTTCAGGGTGGCGTTAGATCGCATCACCATCAGACTCGCCCGTACGGATACGCACGGCATGTTCAAGGTCGTAAACGAAGACTTTACCGTCACCGATTTTGCCGGTTTTCGCCGCGCCGACGATGGCTTCAACCAGGCGTTCAACCTGATCGTCCTTAACCGCAATTTCCAGTTTCACCTTCGGCAGAAAATCAACCTGATATTCCGCGCCACGGTAGAGTTCGGTATGGCCTTTCTGACGTCCGAAACCTTTCACTTCGGTGACGGTCAGGCCGTCAATACCGATTTCTGAAATGGCTTCACGAACATCATCCAGCTTGAACGGCTTGATGATTGCTGTGACTAGTTTCATGAGTGTTGCTCCCAGTATGTTGTGGTTTTATCGCACGTATCGTTGTTTGCCTGTGAGTAACACAATTCCTGTGCCACAAATTAAAAATCATGAATATCAACAGGTTATTAAAATCAGCTGAAACAAACGGTGCGGTTTTAGCACCATTATGGTGCAGCCGCTTTCTGCTGCACCGAAACCACGCATGCATGTCAGGCGTGTTTGTAAAGCCCCAACGGAACTTGTTCTGACTATTGGCGGTCTGTTTGTGGGTATGATGACGCCTGACCTGATACTACCGCCACAACACGGACGTTTGCCGGTTCACCGACGGCCTTCCCGTACCCTGTGGGTCGCCCTGATCGTATCGCTTTCGCTGCATGGCGCAGTTTTACTGTTATTCAGCCAGCACAGCGCCCGCCCGGTGGCGAAGAAAGCGCCACCGATACAGGCCAGACTGATCATCCCTGTGCTCCAGCCTCAGCCAGCCACACTGTCGGCGACGCCTGAAGCATCACCCGCGCCCTCACCTAAACAGCAAAACGTGCCGCCAGACATTGAACCGGTAAGCACTGAGCCGTTGAGAGCTGAATCTGCGCCCGTCGAGGTGGCCCCACAGCCACCCGCCTCACAACAAACACACGCTGACACATCATCTGAGCGCAACCGGGAGGCCGGCAGGTTCAATCCCAGAGCAGCACTTAATCAGTACATGAGTGAGTACGATGCTGCCCGGCAGCAACAGGACAGCCAGCAGGCCGCTGAGAATTTCCGCCGCCTGCGCCGCTCGCCCGTTCTGATCGACCCACGTGCAAGCAGTGAGCCGGACGCGGTGCCTGGTGCCGTTAAACCCACCATTGTGAATTGTGACAGTGCGGTGAATAAGACCATCGCAGTACTCAGCGGCATTACCGGCGGCACGCTCACTTGTTCGGAACGCAGCAACATAGACGGCTATATCCGCGAACGCATTAAAAACAATTCACAAAAGCGCGAGCAAAAATAAGTACACTTTTTGCGCATTACAACGTTACTGTTAGGTTGTTGCCTGTTTACCGCCTTTACTACGCTACCGGGAGTTTGTTTATGTTTACGCTGTTGCGCGCTGTTTTTTTGCTGGTCTCACTTGTGCTTGTTGCTGGTTGCACAACCCGTCACCAAAGCGCTCCCGACAAAGCGCCATGGACGTCGATGACCATTTTGCAACTGCAGGAAGAGATGGGGGCAGGCCGCCTGACTTCTGAAGCACTTACCGACTTTTATCTGCGCCGCATTCAGGCAGAGGATGGCGCCTATAACTCGGTCATCACCACCAACCCAGTGGCACTGGATATCGCGCGCCAACGGGATGAAGAGCGCAAGGCCGGGCAACTGCGTGGCCCGCTGCACGGCATTCCCATCCTGATTAAGGACAACATTGAAACCCTTGATATGCCCACCACGGCGGGCTCACTGGCCTTTGCCAACATGCAGACCGGACGGGATGCCACGCTCACAGCCAATCTTCGTAACGCCGGAGCGGTGATTTTGGGTAAAACCAACTTAAGTGAATGGGCTAATATGCGCTCAGAGCGCTCATCGTCGGGCTGGAGTGCGGTAGGCGGACAAACCCGTAATCCACACGATCCTTCCCGTACACCCTGCGGCTCAAGCTCAGGGTCAGGTGCAGCCGTTGCTGCCGGCTTTGCTGTCGCCGCCATTGGCACAGAAACCAACGGCTCAATTACGTGTCCGGCCTCAATGAACGGTGTGGTCGGCATGAAACCGACCGTTGGGCTGGTCAGCCGGTTTGGCGTGGTACCTATATCGCACACCCAGGATACCGCCGGCCCGATGACGGCATCGGTGATGGATGCGGCCATCATTCTGGCAGCGATGCAGTCTGAAGACCCGCGCGACAGCGCCACCCGTGAAGAAGGCATCACACGCACCGGGCTGAGTGATATTACAAAGACGCCGCTGAGTCAGGTGCGCCTGGGCTGGGTACACTCATCAGCCACCCGTCATGAGTCAGTCGCAGCACTGGAAGCCAGTCTCATCGAGGCGCTTAAAGCCGCCGATGTCGATATTACTGACAAGCTCAGTCATTCACCCTATGACGGCTTCTGGAACGACACATATACCGTCCTGCTTTACGAATTTAAGCATACGCTGAATCACTACCTCACTGATTTGCCGGTGGCCGATCGGGTCAAAACGCTGGAGTCGCTGATTGCGTTCAATCAGCAAAACCGCGAGCGGGAAATGCCTTATTTCATGCAGGAGATTTTTGTTAAAGCGCAGGAAAAGGGCACGCTTGATGAGCCAGAGTACCAGCAGGCGCTGTCGGCGGTTCGCAGAGAAACGCAGTCTGGCATCAACCAGTTACTTGATGACAACAGCGCCGATGTACTGATAGCAATTACGCGTGGCCCCGCCTGGAGTATTGATGTGGTTAACGGCGATAACGGCAGCGGCGGTGTGTCCACCTATCCGGCTGTCGCCGGATACCCGCATATCACGCTGCCTCTGGGTAAGGTACATGGGCTGCCCGTGGGTCTCTCCGTGATGGGCAAAAAGGGCGATGACGCGACTGTGATGGCGATAGCCTATCAGTTGGAAGCCTGGCTGCGAAGCAACCCGATGCCGGAGATCGGCGCCCGGCCTCCTGCACAGTAATTTATCCCCCGGGCCGGGATAACGTCTCCGGCCCGCATAATCTAGCGGGGGCGAGGCATAAACAGTTTGTTGTCTTCACTAATCGTAAAGTAATCGCCAGGCCCGCCTGCGCGCAGTAAAGGCTGCGCTGCGGCCGTCTGGAATACCCCATCTTTAAGCAGCGCAGTGTCGATGTGCACGCCCACCACCTCGCCAAACACCATCCAGGTATCGACTGTCTCGCCGGACGCCCCCTGCAACTGCACAATCTGCGTTTTCCGGCATTCCATGACCACCGGGCTGGCACTGACGAACGGCACACTGATATGCTGCGAGGGAGACTTTTCCAGCCCGGCCAGATCAAACTCATCCACGCCCGGTTCAACAGGCCGACAGGTCTCGTTCATGGCCTGTGCCAGCGGGGCATTCACCATGTTCCAGCAAAATTCCCCGGTCTGCTCGATATTGCGTAGCGTGTCCTTATAGCCCACGCTGGCAAAGCCGATAATCGGCGGCACATAATTAAACGCATTAAAAAAGCTGTACGGCGCCAGATTGACCTTGCCCTGTGCGTCCACAGACGAAATCCAGCCAATCGGCCGCGGCGCTATAATGGCATTGAACGGATCATGGGCCAGATTGTGGCCTTGTGCCGGTGTGTAAAAGTGGCGATTCATTGTCATGAGGGCACCTTCATTCGTGATATCCGATAAATCTACAATACTGACATTACACTATGCCATCTCCTCCTTCGTTGATCTTCCGCAAGGTAAATAAGTCAGAGTTTGCTATACATAAGGCATGACGTACCAACAACAATCATAATGTCAGACACAGTCACACTGATTGGCGGCGCCCTTGGCGGTCTGGGCCTGTTTATTCTCGCCATCGGAATGATGACCGATGGACTAAAAGCCGCTGCGGGCGAGAGCCTGCGCCACCTGCTTGCCGTCTGGACCAATACCCCGGCCAGGGGCATCATCACCGGTTTCACCATGACCGCTATTGTGCAGTCATCGAGTGCCGTCACCGTCGCCTCGTTGGGGTTTGTGAATGCAGGGCTGATTAATTTGCGTCAGGTGCTGGGCATTATTTTTGGTGCCAACATAGGGACCACTATGACTGGCTGGCTGGTCGCGGTGCTCGGATTTAAAGTCAATGTTGAAGCGGTCGCCTTGCCGCTGATTGGTATTGGTATGGCTATGAGACTGATTTCCCAGCGAGGAAAATCTTCTGCGGTGGGTACTGTTCTTGTCGGCTTTGGCCTTTTCTTCACTGGCATTGATATTTTAAAGAGTTCCTTTGACAGTCTGGTTACATCCTTTTCGCTCGATCAGCTAACCACACAGGGTATTTCAGGCATTATCATTTACCTCCTTGTCGGCATTCTCGTAACGATACTAACACAGTCATCCAGCGCAACGGTCGCCATCACAATAACCGCGGCATCAAGCGGCGTGATTGGTATGTATGCGGCTGGCTCAATGATCATTGGCGCAAATATTGGCACAACATCGACGGCGGCGCTTGCTGCTATCGGCGCGACGTCGGCGGCCAAACGTGCTGCTGCAGCCCAGGTGATTTTTAATTTTGTAACCGCCGTTGTTGCTCTGCTGATTTTACCGTTACTTTTTGTTGCTATTGAGTGGTTAAGCGAGGCTGTGAGCATGCCCTACAACAGTGCTGTTTCACTGGCGCTGTTTCATACGCTGTTTAACTTTCTTGGTCTGCTTCTCATGTACCCGTTCATCCACGTGCTGGCAGCCTGGCTCGAAAAACGTTTTCTAAGCTGGGAAGAAACCGAATCTCACCCTCGCTTTTTGGACGCAACCGTAGCCATCACGCCTGCACTCGCTGTTAACGCGATACTGAACGAGGTAGAAGCCTTACAACAACGTCTGCTGCAGCTTTATCAACTGGCAGCATACAAGGCCATGCACGACATTCATTACTTTCATCGACAAGCCACCGTCGCAAAGTCGCTTTGTGAGCAGATATCAACTTTTATCGTCAGTGTCGATCGGGCTGAGTTGAGTGAGGAAGTGACGGAGCAGCTTTCAACACTGATGCGCGTAAATCATTACCTTTACGATTGTATTCATGCGACAGAGATGCTCGCAGGCTCTTTATCGTCGCGCGAACGGCTAAATAGCGAAGACCTGGAACAACAACTGGATGAGTTCGTAAAACATGTTTATGAAGGCCTGTCACTGCTGTCAGGAACAACATCAGACGCCGCTCCTCATGAACAGATTTCACTGGAAAATCTGGAACGCTCGCATGAACAGATAAAAACTTCACTCATCACAGCAGGGACATTACATGAGGTAGGAATATCCCAAATGTCCAGTGCGATTGACTGCCTGCATGATGCCTGGCACATCGCCAGAACCTGGCATAAAGCCGCCCACCGCATTACTGCACTGGCAGCGGCGTTACGCCCCGACAAAAACGCTACTGAAGAAGAAAGCAACACTGCAGTAGCCTGAATAAAAAGGAATAAACTATGGCAACACTGACGTTCTTGGGTGCCGTTGAAGGTGTCACCGGCTCCATGTACTTACTTAAAACACAGTCTTCCACTATTCTGCTTGATTGCGGTCTTTTTCAGGGTCGAAAAGAAGAGGAGGCTGCGAACAGAAAGTCATTGCCATTTAGCCCTTCTTCGATTGACGCCGTTATTCTCTCTCATGCTCATCTTGACCACTCAGGACGGTTGCCATTGCTGGTTAACCATGGTTACCAGGGGCCTATATACATGACCTCTCCAACGCTCGATTTGATTGAAGTCCTGTTGAATGACGCCGCTTCACTGCAGTTAAGGGATGTTGAGTGGGAAAATAAGCGGCGCCGGCGCTCGGGTAAAAAAGAAATCGACCCACTTTACACGCTAGACGATGTTGAGGACACACTGCACTGCTGTCAGGGGGTCGAGTACCACGAAAAGGTATCGGTCAGTCAGGATGTGACGCTGACAATGTATGATGCAGGCCACATACTGGGTTCATCCATTGTAGAACTTGTTATTGAAGAAGGCGGTGCTCCACGAAAACTGGTATTTTCAGGCGATTTAGGTAATGCGCAAGCTGCATTGCTGCGCGATCCGGAGTACCTGCAGGATGCCGATGTGGTGCTTATGGAGTCCACTTATGGCGATCGTGAACACCGTTCCATGCACGATACCCTTGAAGAATTTGAGGCAGTACTAACAGAAGCTTCGAGAGACGGTGGTAATATTCTAATTCCATCATTTGCTGTAGGCAGAACCCAGGAGATTATTTTTCGTCTTGGCGAACTTTATCAAAAAGGAAAGCTGCCACAGCAACTTGTCTGTCTTGACAGTCCTATGGCTATTGCAGTGACGGAGATTTACCACCGTTACCAGGATGTTTATAACCGTGAAGACAAGACAGCGATTCAGGCGCATGACCATTCACCGCGTCATTTGAAAAGCCTGCATTCTTTTTTGCCGACACTGCGCTATTCCGTCAGCACGGAAGAATCGATCGCACTGAACCGGATTGACAGAGGGGCGATTATTATCGCAGGCAGTGGCATGTGCAATGGTGGGCGGATTCGCCATCATCTCAAGCATAATTTATGGCGACATCAGTCCCATGTGGTTATCGTAGGATACCAGGCAATGGGGACACCAGGACGGATACTGGTTGATGGTGCCAAACACATCAAAATGGCCGGGGAAAATATTGCTGTCAATGCGCAGATTCACACGCTAGGTGGCTTCTCTGCCCACGCCAGTCAATCTCAGCTAATAGAGTGGGTTAACCATTTTAAGCCTTCAAAACCAAAGCTCTTTTTGGTGCACGGCGAGGAGATGGCGAAACAGGCGCTCCAGTCAGAATTGAAAAAACAAGGCTGGTCGCCAACGATCCCTGAGCCGCGTCAGACAATTACGATTTAATCCTTTAGGCAATTCGGCGTTCCCGTTCATCGTGCTTGTATCATCTGCTGGTTACCTGTGGTTATATTAACCTGTAACCATAACAATAAGAGATTAGTATGAAAGGATTTTTTAAGTGGCTGGGACTTGGACTCCTGGTTGTGATTGTGCTTGGCACATCATGGGGAGCACACGAGTGGTATGCCGATAAGCCGTTTTCGCTCAACAACTTCTTAAACCGTACCCTGATTAAAGAGGCGCTGGACTCGCCACAAACGCTGACCTCAATCGGCGTGCTGGAAAAACTCGGGATCACCGAACATAACGCGCACCTGAACGACGCCAGTGAAGCCAGCGGCACCGCCATGTTTGCCCGTCTGAATGCGGCGCGCGAGACCCTGCTTACCTATGACGACGAGAGCCTGACCGAAGAAGAGCGTCTGTCGAAGGAAATTGCGCTCTATTTACTGGATACTGCCAAAGGCTTTGAAACCTACCGTTACCACAGTTATCCGTTCAACCAGATGTCAGGTTCACAAAGCGGTTTCCCCAGTTTTATGGACTCCCAGCACCGCATTACTGACGCAGAAAGTGTCGAACATTACCTGTCCCGTCTTAACGAGTCGCGCCGCTATTACACGCAGGAACTGGAAGGGATGCGCGTTCGTGAGGAAATGGGTATCTATCCACCGAAATTTGTCATCCAGCGCGTAATTGATGAAATGCAGGGGTTTATCGATACGCCCGCTACTGACAACATCCTGTATACCTCACTGGCACGCAAGATGGAGGAGTCTGAAGAGATTAGCGATGATCAGGCGGCTGCCTTTTTGTCACGCGCGGAAGTGGCCATTCAGAATACGGTGTACCCCACCTATCAGATGCTGATTGACTATTTCACGCCATTAAAAGAGGTTGCGGGCACCGACGATGGTATCTGGCACCTGCCGGACGGCGATAAAGTTTATGAGCTGGCGCTGCGCTTTATGACCACAACCGACTACACGGCTGAAGAGATCCACACCATTGGCCTGTCGGAAGTGGCGCGTATCCAGGCCGAGATCCTCAATATACTGGCGGCTGAGGGCTATGATGTCAGTGAAGGTTTCACGGCAGCCATGGACACGCTGGCAGCACAACCCGAATTTTACTATCCGGATACCGACGAGGGCCGGGCGCAGATTCTGGAAGATTACCAGACCATTCTGGACGAGATTAACGCCGGTCTGGGTGACAGCTTTTCGTTGCGTCCTGACGCCGGAATGACCGTAAAACGTATTCCGGAATTCAAGGAAAAAACCGCACCAGGAGCTTATTATGAGCGCCCGTCAATGGATGGATCACGCCCCGGCGTGTTTTACGCCAACCTCTATGACATTAAAGCGACGCCGAAATACGGTATGCGCACGCTGGCATACCATGAGGGGATCCCGGGTCACCATTTCCAGATAGCCATTTCAATGGAGCTGGAAGGCCTGCCCATTTTTCGCACCCTGTCGCCGTTTGTTGCTTACACCGAAGGCTGGGCATTGTATGCAGAATACCTTGCCTGGGAACTGGGCTTCCAGAACGATCCTTATGACAATATTGGTCGCCTTCAGGCCGAACTGTTCCGTGCCGTTCGTCTGGTGGTCGACACCGGTATTCACCATAAACGCTGGACTCGTGAGCAGGCAATTGACTACATGAAGTCAAACACCGGCATTGCCGAGTCTGATGTAGTGTCTGAAATCGAGCGCTATATTGTCATTCCGGGCCAGGCGACCGCTTATAAAGTGGGCATGATGAAAATTCTGGCCGTTCGCGAAAAGGCAAAAGCCGCACTGGGTGACAAGTTCACGCTGGGTGAGTTTCATGATGTGATCCTGAAAAACGGCGCGGTCCCGCTGGATATTATGGAGCGCTTAGTCGACCAGTGGATTGCCGCCGAGCTGGCAGACTAATTACGCCGTTACAACAACATACAACGCCCCGCCTTCACGGGGCGTTTTTTTAATGCTGCGGTTCACGTGAGGGATAAAGACGCACAATACCGGTTTCGCCTTTCATATCGCAGACAATCCAGATTTGTTCAAACGGGTGGTTTGCGGGAACACGAATTCGCGATTTCAGCGCCTCAATACGCTGCCGGTCCCAGCAGGCGTTGGCGTTGCGGATCACCAGCCAGACCCGTTCCGAGTGATAGGACTTTTTCGATTTATTGACCAGGATGCGATGCAGCGCTTCCATCAAACGTTCATCGGTATTGGTCAGGCCCGCCTGCTTTTTCAGTTCGGCTTTGGTTTTAGCCGATAACTCACGCTTTAAAATACGCATGGCGTCGGGTTCACTGCCATACAGATGCGCTATTTCCATGTCCAGACGCTGCCCGTCCAGGTAGCAGGATACATCCGGCTTTTGTGGCTGGTTATGCCAGATATGGCGAATTTCCCGGCCGGTGATGGACTCATACCAGCGCATGAATAATTTTGCGGCCTGATGTTCAAGCACAATTTTTTCTTTCTCGCTGGCATTCATTGTGTCATCTACAGTGTCTGGTGCATGATTAATAAAAAGACGCCCGGTCAGCGCGTTTCTCTGTGAGTACAGTTATATCAAATCAGGACATGAACGGTGAAAAATCCTCTTCCACGCGTTAGCCCGCTGCTGCTTTTTATGGCGCTGTTGTGTGTCACACTGCCGGGCAGGGCAGAACAAATCAACATTGCTATTACCAAAACCACGGTGGGTGACTGGCTGGTCACCTATCTGTCCGATGCGCCGGTAACCCAACTGACTTTCGTCAGAAACCCTGACAAATCCCGTCAGCGTCGCTGGACATCGCTGTCACCGGACATGATGATTGACTATCACGAGGGCAGCGAAATCATTCGGCGACGTGACAGGGCGCCCTTCGATAACGCGTCGTTTATTCTGGATGCCAGTTATCATCCGCTGGCAAAAGAGTACGCCCCGTTTTCGCCGTTCTCCGATGGCGGTATGCTGTTTCACAGTGGTCGCTTTTTTGTCTGTGCCGACACCTGCGATGACCGTCACGCCCGCTGGCAGATGATGGTAACCGCCCCGGTGCAGGACAACATCATTGTGGGCGGTAAGATCTATAACGCCAGAGTGCAGTGGACCGATGCCGCAAACGGACAAAAAATTTATGTTGGGCCGGCGGCCCCCGTCAGCGACACGCACTTTATCAGTATCATCGACAGCACGCTTCCCCCGGCTCTGCACGAGAGTATTCGTACACAGCTACCCCTGCTTGTCGGCTTCTTTGCCGGTCATCTGGGTGCGCTCAATTATCGTCCCGCCTTGTTTGCCTCATACCATGACCGTGAAAATGGGCAGTATGGCAATCAGGGAGGCACCCTGCCAGGTCAGATTTTTATGCACTGGTACGGCTATAAGTCTATTCATCCCTTTGACAGCCAGGCTACCTTCTGGTTTTTTGCGCATGAGGTAGCACACTTGTTTCAGCGTGAAGCAAGTCAGATAAATGCGCCTGAAGAGGCGTGGGTTCATGAAGGGGCGGCCGACCTGTTCGCCGGACTGGCCTCAGATCCCGCTTACCTGCAAACCCGCGTGGCAACCGCGCAGGCCGACTGCGCCAGGGACACACAAGGCCAGACAGTCTATGCCGACGCCGCCAGAGCACGCCCTTCGGTGCATTACAGTTGCGGTTTGCTCATGATGTATCAGATTGACCGGGCAGTCAGACAGCATCATGACCTGACCATTTTTACGCTCTGGCAACGGTTCACCGAAAAAGTCAGGCGGGGTCAACCCGCATCGGCGCGCTCGTTTTTAGCGGTTGCCACACCGTATCTGCCGGCAGCACTCAACGCTGCGTTAACGCGTCTTACAGAGAAAGGGATATGGGATATCGCAGACTGGCGGCTTGAAAATGAAAGGCTATAACGTAATTTTCAGGCGCCCAAAAAAGGTGTAGCCCCTTGCGGGGCTACGATGTGGAGGTGTCTCCACTACCATGTTGAAATGGTCACATGGTGTTGCTGTAAGGCCCTGGCCTTAGATGCGTGAGCTTAGCTCCGCCGCAATCGGGCTTGATTCCAGGCCCTGTTCAGCAATCCATGCCTGAAGTGTTTTTCCGTCAGCTTCTGCGGTTTCCAGGTCACGGCTTGGCATTTTCTTAACCAGCAGTGTGCCTGCTTCTACTGCGTTGTTCTTAATCGCAGTGCGGATAAGGCTGTCGCCACCGCAAGAAATCGCTGAGTAGTAGTCGTGCAGCTTAAGACGGTAATCAGATTCTACCGCACGCAGCTTTTTGCGAAGCTCGCCTTTGTCATCTGCCTGAACGATAGTACAGATGTTTGCCAGTGCTTCGTTAACGTCTGCACTTGCAGTTGAAGAGAAAGCAAAAGATGCCGCGGTTACAATCAGTGAAGTTTTAACAATTTTCAACATGGTTAAATACTCTTTAGTGGTTATCAACATGGTACGGCGCCATTAAACGGCGATTCCGTATGCAGATAAATCCCAAAGATGATACTCAGGTATATGAACTGATAACCTGATTTAACCTTAGGACAACAGGGAGCCCTTATGAGCATCAGAGAAGCGACTGAGTCTGACTGGGATGCGATCTGGCCAGTCTTTCACAGCATCGCCCGTGAAGGGACCACCTACGGTTTTGACCGAGACATCACCTATGAAGACGGGAAGCGTGTGTGGCTGACGCTGCCAGAATACACCTTTGTCTACGAACAGGACGGCAAAGTGCTGGGTACCTATTACCTGAAAACCAATCATCAGGGGCCGGGACGTCATGTCTGTAACTGTGGCTACATGGTGGCGGGCGCCGCACGGGGACAAGGCATTGCGACCCGGTTATGTATTCATTCTCAGAACGTTGCCGTGCAGTCGGGTTACAAAGCCATGCAGTTTAATTTTGTAGCGTCCAGTAATTCCGGCGCTGTTCGCCTGTGGCAGTCGCTGGGCTTTGATATTGTGGGCAGACTACCCAACGCGTTTCTTCATCCGCAACAGGGCTATATTGACGCGTTAGTGATGTACAAGTGGCTGGCAAACCAGGAAGAGAACGAGGACGCTGCAGATCGGGGCCAGATTTTCAGGCGCCCAAAAAAGGTGTAGCCCCTTGCGGGGCTACGATGTGGAGGTGTCTCCACTACCATGTTGAAATGGTCACATGGTGTTGCTGTAAGGCCCTGGCCTTAGATGCGTGAGCTTAGCTCCGCCGCAATCGGGCTTGATTCCAGGCCCTGTTCAGCAATCCATGCCTGAAGTGTTTTTCCGTCAGCTTCTGCTGTTTCCAGGTCACGGCTTGGCATTTTCTTAACCAGCAGTGTGCCTGCTTCTACTGCGTTGTTCTTAATCGCAGTGCGGATAAGGCTGTCGCCACCGCAAGAAATCGCTGAGTAGTAGTCGTGCAGCTTAAGACGGTAATCAGATTCTACCGCACGCAGCTTTTTGCGAAGCTCGCCTTTGTCATCTGCCTGAACGATAGTACAGATATTTGCCAGTGCTTCGTTAACGTCTGCACTTGCAGTTGAAGAGAAAGCAAAAGATGCCGCGGTTACAATCAGTGAAGTTTTAACAATTTTCAACATGGTTAAATACTCTTTAGTGGTTATCAACATGGTACGGCGCCATTAAACGTCGATTCCGTATGCAGATAAATCCCAAAGATGATACTCAGGTATGTGAATCAATACCGACTGTATCAGCCCAGCCGCGCACCGTTATGCACAGGCTGGTCAGGGCTGAGCAGCACCACGTGGTTGTCTTTATTGTAAAAGCCGGTCACCAGACATTCCGACATGAACGGCCCAATCTGTTTTCGCGGGAAGTTGACCACGCCAAGGATTTGCCGCCCAATCAGCTCCTCCATGGAATAGAGATCGGTGATCTGCGCACTGGATTTCCGGATACCGATTTCATCGCCAAAGTCGACAACCAGCTTATACGCAGGTCTGCGTGCCTCTGGAAACGGCTGGACATCGATAATGGTGCCCGCCCGCATGTCTATTTTGGTGAAGTCGTCCCAGCTAATTGTGCTCATGGTTATACCTTATTAAGTGAAAACGCCATTGATACTGCCAGCAATACCAGAAAACACCCGTCAGATAAACCTGCATCCCCGTTTGCGTTCACACGCTATCAGCGCGTATTCTGACGGTTCTTTTTTTGAATACGGGATTAGTAACATGGCAGCCGCCAACCTTCTTGCCTTACTCGACGATATCGCCATGATGATGGACGACATTGCCACCATGTCGAAAGTTGCCACAAAGAAAACTGCCGGTGTGCTGGGTGACGACCTGGCACTGAACGCCGATCAGGTCAGAGGCGTCAGTGCCGAACGCGAACTCCCGGTTGTCTGGGCGGTCGCGAAAGGCTCATTCCTGAATAAACTGATTCTGGTGCCCTCGGCATTGGCCATCACGGCACTACTGCCGGTGATGATTGTAGTACTGCTGGTATTGGGCGGCCTGTATCTGTGTTTCGAAGGAGCAGAAAAAGTGCTGCACCGCTTTTTGCCGCATCACACCGAGGAAGAAAAACAAAAGAAACTGGCTGAGCTCGCAGATGACAAGGTCGACATCGTTGCGATGGAGCAGCAAAAAATCAAAGGCGCTATCCGCACGGATTTTATTCTGAGCGCCGAAATTATCGTGATTGCCCTGGGCACGGTGGCCGATATGACGCTGATGACCCAGGTTGGCGTGTTAAGCGCAATCAGCGTGCTGTTTACCATTGGCGTTTATGGCCTGGTTGCGGCACTGGTGAAAATGGACGACGCAGGCCTGTATCTGTTACGTGCGTCGGTAAACGGAGGCGGCAAGCCAGTGTTGCGCGTAATGGGACGCAGCCTGCTGGTTGCTGCACCGGCATTAATGAAGATACTGGCGCTGGCCGGCACCATTGCGATGTTTCTGGTCGGGGGCGGCCTGCTGTCTCACAATATTCCTGTGATTCATCACCTGCTGGCGTTCGCCAGTGACAGCCTGATGCTGTCACTGCTTGCTGACGCCGCGCTCGGATTCATCGCCGGTAGTCTGCTGGTGGGTGCTGTCACGCTGATTCAGCGGATGCGTCGTCACTAATCTGCCCAGCGGGTTGGTCAATATGACCAACCCGCTTGCGCTTTTCACCACTTTTTAATCACCCCATCATTCTCCTTCTCGCCACACCGCACTTGAAATAAAAATAATTCATTACAATTCAATAAGATAAAAAATAATTTCATACTGGCACGCGTCTCGCTAAACCTTCTTTGTCTTTATCACGACTTAACTGATAACTGCCACGCAGTATTCACAAGTGCAGTTTTAAACGATTTTCAGGAGATTATTATGCGAGTTTTTCGTCACACTTTAACTGCACTGGTACTGAGCGTTGCATTTACCGCGGTTGCTTTTGCCGGTGACAAGCCGGAAGCGGCGCTGTCAAAAGATGTTGATAACATGGTGCTTAACGCCGCTTCGGCTACGAAGCAGTCACTGATGCTGGATGTCAGCTTCGATGTCATGGAGTCAAGCCAGATGGATGAGGCCGATAACGCCGCCCTGGTTGCTGATGTCGCGGGCAAACAAGTGACCCGCACCATTGTAGATAACAACGACGCATAAGGTGTCGCCATGTTGTCGCCCTTAGCACTGCTTATTCTCGCATTCGGCCCGGTCTTGTCGTTCGTGGCCAGTGCACTGATTGTCAGCACGCTGCGTGTTGTGCTGCAAAGACGGTTTCCAACCTTGCTCCCATAGGGCCTTCCCCTCAGGAGAAAGATGACAGGTCTACATCACTTAATTCGCATCGACAACGTTTTTAGTGATCTGCCATTGCTCTTCTGAGGGGCTTTTTAATTGCCAAACAACCTTTCCCACCAGCTCTTTTTCTTTGCCTTTTCAGGCGTATTCGGTGTTGGAGTATTACGTCCGCAGGTACTGGCCGGGGGCGGTAGCACATCCAAAATGGCAGGAACACTCAGACTGCCCGGACAGCCAGCCTGAACCACACGTCCGTTCGCCGGAACAAAATGCGCAATCCCGAGTCCCTCCGGGAACCGGCGTGACAGCGACTTCGGTGACTGTGACTTCTGATAATTAATAAACACCGGGAGCCCTCCTCCGGCACCGGTGAGGTTAACCGGCTGGTTGTCATCATTGCCGACCCAGACTGTGATCACATTATTGCGGTCAAAACCACTGAACCAGCTGTCCCGGTAATCATCGGTAGTGCCGGTTTTCCCGCCCATGTTAACCGAAGGGAAGGTAGCGCCAACACGTTTTGCCGTGCCCTCACGCGTTACCTTATAGAGGGCATAGTTGAGCAGGTATGTCGCGGCCGGGTCTGCCCGCTCAGAGAAGAACTCTGCTTTTTTCCATAACAGGTTGTTGTTGGACGTAGTCACATCCGTCACCGTATGAAGCGGAATATAGCGGCCTTCGTTAGACATCGTCTGGTACATCTGATTGACGTCAAACGGGGTCAGCGACAAGGCCCCCAGCGTCATTGACGGCACGGTCGGAATATCAGATTGGATCCCCAGCGCATGCAGGGTTTCAGCAATATTCTCCAGCCCCAGCGCCATGCCCAGGTTCACCGTCGGTACGTTCAGCGAATGGGTCAGCGCCTCAATCAACGGCACCTGACCACGGAACGTTTTGTCGGCGTTCTGTGGTGACCACAATTTCCCGCCGGTACTTTTTAAGGTAATCGGTTTATCCGCCAGCGGCGTCGCCAGGTTATAACTTACCGGATCCTGTAATGCGGTCAGGTACACCGCCGGCTTTATCAGCGAGCCCACCTGACGGCGCGCATCCAGCGCACGGTTAAACCCTTTGAACGTGTAATCACGCCCGCCCACAATAGCCCGAACTTCGCCACTGGCAATATCAGTAATCACCATAGCCCCCTGAAGTGGCACTTCCCGGTCTGACTGCAGGCCGTCGAGGGTTTGCGATAGTGCAGCCTCGGCGCGGCGCTGGGCAACGATATCCAGCGTAGTAAACACCCGCACTCCTGAATCCCGCAATGACGGATCGGCCAGAATTTCCTGCAGCTCACGGCGAACCTGATCCATAAAGGCCGGATGCTTACCGCTGGCAAGACTGGCCCCGCTGGCCAGATTCAGCGGCTGATTGATGTACTGTTCATACTCATCACGGCCAATGTCGTTTTCTTCAAATAACAACCGCAGCACCAGGTCACGCCGCTCTTTAACACGTTCCGGATAACGCCGCGGATTGTAGTATGACGGGCCTTTGATCATGGCCACCAGCGTGGCAATTTCCGGTGTGTTAAGTTCATTAGCGGGCCGGTCAAAATAAAAGTAACTGGCCAGCCCGAAGCCATGCACAGCCATGTCACCATTCTGGCCAAGAAATACTTCGTTCAGGTATGCCTGCAGGATCTCACTTTTGCTGTAGCGGGCATCAATAATGATTGCCATCAGCGCTTCTTTCGCTTTTCGCACCAGTGAGCGCTCGCGCGACAGAAACATGTTTTTTACCAACTGCTGGGTAAGCGTGCTGCCGCCCTGCACGGTGCGGCCTGCCGCAATATTTGCCATCAGGGCACGGATGATGGATAGCGGCGCCACCCCGTGGTGGTCATAAAAGTCGCGGTCTTCCACCAGCGTCAGCGCTTTCGGCAACATGGCAGGCACCGTATCAAGAGATACGAGCATGCGGTCTTCCCGGCTGCTGCTGACCATACGCGTTACCAGCCAGGGTTCCAGTCTGATTTCACCAACGGACTGAGCCTGCGAGTGGTCCTGAATCGAACTTATTCGATCATTGCTCCAGCGTATCTCCAGATGGCGCAGCGGTTCGCGTCCGTCGGGGAACTGGAACGCCCGGCGCTGCACTGTTAATACGCCTGGCTGATAGCTGAACTCACCGCTGCTGTCAGCACGGTTTACCCGTCGGTAACCCAGCAAATCCAGTTCATCAAGCACTTCTTTCGGGGTGATTTCCAGGCCCTTTAAGAGCACCATAGGGCGGGCATAAATTTGCGCGGGCACTTCCCATTTGTTGCCGGTAAAAGCGTGTTTTATTTGTGCGTCCAGATAAAACATGTAGGCCAGCAAAACAATGCCGCCCACAAGAAAAAGCTTGCCCAAAAGGCGCCACCAGCTAAATCCGGTCTTTTTCTTCGCTTTACTATTTTTGTTTGCCACGCCGTCGCCATGTCACTGAGGAATTGCTCTGATTTTGCGGGTTTCGTTGCGTAATTGCCAGTGTCGGACCAGGCAAAGCCGCATCAACTGCGCATATTTCAACCACTGGACCGAACACCGGATTGCCGTTGAAATTTTCTCGCCACATGAAGCGCCGATGCGTTAGCATGGTCTTTCGGCAACCAGAGTCTTTATTATCATGATATTTTTTCGTTCTTTTTTTCTCTCTTCAGTGACCTGTGGCCTGTTGCTGTCATCGTTTCATGCCTCGGCCGACAATTTCGAACAATGTAAAACCCGACTGACCCAACAGGCGGTAGAAAAAGGTATTGATGAGCAGACAGCCACTGACGTCATCAGTCGCCTGCGCTATCAGCCCCGTGTGATTGAGCTCGACCGCAGCCAGCCAGAGTTTGTACAAACCTTTCCCGGGTATTTCAGCAAACGGGTAACCGACTGGCGGGTACAAAAAGGCCAGGCGATGTATGAAAAACACCGTGAACTGCTCAACGCTTTGAATGACAGGTTCGGTATTCCACCACACTACCTGCTGGCATTCTGGGGGCTGGAGACCAATTTTGGTGCCTATAAAGGGAAAATGCCGGTGCTTGACTCGCTGGCGACACTGGCATGCGATGAGCGTCGTAGCGCTTATTTTACTGATGAACTGCTGGTTGCCATCGAATTGCTGATCCGTGAATCCCTGCCACAGGATGCGATGATTGGCTCATGGGCAGGTGCGATGGGACACACGCAGTTTATGCCCTCTGCGTATGCTCATTATGCGATTGATGGTGACGGCGACGGCAACATTAACCTGTGGGACAGTGAGCCTGATGCCCTGTCATCGGCGGCCAATTTTCTTGCCGGGCTGGGCTGGAAGCCGGGCTTTCGCTGGGGCCGTGAAATTATCCTGCCTGAGCAGTTTGATTATCGGTTATCAGGGTATGCGCAGCGACGCACGGTCACCGAATGGAACGCACTGGGAGTAAAGAAAGCCAGTGGGGAGGCGCTGGGTAACGCCGATATTGAAGGTTATGTGCTGGTTCCTGCCGGGCATAACGGACCCGCGTTTCTTGCTTATCATAATTTCCGCGTGATCATGCGCTGGAACAACTCTGAGTTTTACGCCATTTCAGTCGGTCATCTGGCTGACCGGATTGCGGGTGCCGCAGGCCTGCACGCACCGCTGCCTGACCTGCCGGCGTACAGTCGTAACGATATTATTGCGCTGCAAAACCGGCTTAATGCCCTGGGGTACGACGTTGGTGTTGCAGACGGCATCATCGGCCCTGCAACCCGTCAGGGAATTCGCGCCTATCAGATGGCCAACGACATGGTTGCCGACGGCTTTCCTGGTCTGGCTCTGATGGAAAATGTCGGGGTCACGCTCAGCCCGTCCTCATCCAGTTAACGAACTGGCCCTGTTGGCGAGGGGGATGGTATCGGCTTGTTACTTCACGCCGCCCCCCACCCCCGGGGGCCCGACTTCAGCATCCATTACATGTTCTTTTTTGTACGCGTCGTGGGCGTCGCGGTTGCCGGATCATCCGGCCAGAAGTGTTTCGGGTATCGCCCCTTCATTTCTTTTTGGATCTCCCGGTAACTCCCTGCCCAGAAACGCGGCAGATCTGAGGTGGTCTGTAACGGGCGGCCAGCCGGAGACAACAGCTCAATAGCCACTGCAATGCGGCCGTTTGCCAGCGTTACCGGACTGTTCAGCCCATACATTTCCTGCATTTTTACTGACAGGGTGACCGGCCCATGCTCCTGATAGGTCAGCGGTACGCTGCGGCCGGTAGGGATGGTAATCGAGTCCGGCAACATGTCTGTCAGCGTCTGCTGCGCCGGCCAGGGGAGTGCCTGACTCAGCAGATTCAGCCACGGCAGCGTTTCAAGATCGCGCCACTTGCGGCACTTTCCAAGCAGCGGCATTAATGACGCACGCAACGATAGCAACAGCCCGTCTAACGACCGGGGCCAGTCAATGTCTTCACCCTTGCTGGTTGTAAGCTGGTATTGCGCCGCAAGCGTCACCCTTAACCACCATTGCCAGGCAGCAGCTCCCAGCGGCCAGGCTGATGCCGGCCGTGTCGTCAGTAACGTAAACCAGGCCCGGGCCACACTGTCATCATCTACCACACTGACCGGCTCAGCGGTAATATCAATCTCACCGAAGCCGGTAACCCGACGGGCTTCCATTGCCTGCCGTTCGGGATTGTAACGCACCACATCACGGGCACTGAATGCGTCGGGAAAGAGCGATGTCAGCGTGCGCTGGTCGACAGGCTCAGCCAGCCGTATCAGAATATCCTCCCCCAGCTGCTGTCCGCTGAGTACTGCCAGCCATTGTGGCGGCGTGCTAAGCGCGGCAGTGGCGCCACGCCCAACGGCCAGCTTATAACCATTGCCACGGCGATAGGCAACCCGATCCGGATACGCCAGTGCCGTGCAGGCGGCCAGCGCGTCTGAAGAAAGCGTTTCAGGTTTGAGCGCGTGCCTGTCAATACCCACATACCGGGCAAATCGTGACGCCTGAAATACCAGGCGTGAGCGCTGTGCGCTGTCGAGGTGCTTAATCGCGTCACTGATAAGGATGTGGGTACCGGTGCGGATACTCTCTTCTGCCAGCGCAACAATAAATGGCGCGGCCAGCTGGTAGTCCGGATTTTTTAACCGTGCCACGGCGAGCAACATGGCCGCCAGTCGGGGATGGCATGGCATGGCTGCGATGTCCCTGCCATGCTGGGTTAACCGGTTGTCTTCACTGACTGCACCAAGCTGCCGCAGCATTTGCCAGGCCACCTCAATCTGCACCGGCTCGGGTTGCGTCAGCAAGGCCAGCTCAGAGAGTTCACAGCCCCAGGCCAGACTATCCAGCAGTAGCGGTGAAATGTCCTCGGTAAGGATTTGTGGCGGCGTATAGGCGGCTAGTCTGTCGTGCCCTTCCTGTGACCACAACCGGTAACAATGTCCTTCACTGACCCGTCCTGCACGTCCGGTACGTTGTGTGGCGGATGCCTGGGATATACGCTGCTGCGTCAACGATGTCATGCCGGTAACCGGGTAAAACCGGGCGTGATTTTCCAGTCCACTGTCTATCACCACATGGATCCCTTCGATGGTCAGACTGGTTTCTGCAATATTGGTGGCAAGAATGATTTTTCTGCGCCCGTCAGGATCCGGCCGTATTGCCGCATCCTGCTTGTCTGCCGACAACGCCCCGTACAAATGATGCACCGCCAGATCTGTCTTTGCGACAAAGGTACTGATAAGCCTGTCTGCCTGACTGATCATTCCTCTGCCAGGGAGAAACACCAGCACATCGCCCTCATGTGTTGCAATCACATACTTCACCACCGACGCCACTTTTTCGGGCACCTGTCCGGCAGGTACGTCTCCGGTGTAATGCACGGTGACAGGAAAGCTGCGCCCTTCGGTCGTCAGCACACGGGCACCTGGCATCAGTGCTTTCACTGCCTCAAGGTCAAGCGTTGCAGACATGATAATCAGGCGCAGATCATCGCGCAGTGCCTGCTGAGTATCGAGTGCCAGCGCAAGTCCGAAGTCACTGTGAATACTGCGCTCATGAAATTCATCAAACACAATGGCACTGATCCCGGTCAGTTCCGGGTCCTGCTGAATCAGCCTGGCCAGTATGCCTTCGGTGATGATTTCAAGGCGGGTATCCCGACTGACTTTCGCTTCTCCACGAATGCGGTAGCCGACAGTCTGCCCCACCTGCTCTCCCCGCAATGACGCCAGATAACCAGCAAGATTGCGCACCACAACCCGGCGCGGCTGCATCAGCAGTATTTTGCCGGGCAACACATCAAGCAGCGCCAGCGGTAATGCCGTCGACTTTCCTGCGCCGGGCGGAGCACCAATGATCACGTTACCGGATTTCACAGCCTGCGACAGGTCAGGGATCAGTGATGCGGCGGGAAGGTGTGACAACAATTCAGACATGCAGTGGCGTAATGACATCATCAGGAAAAAAGATTGGTACAGTTTACCTGATTTAAGCCAGTGAACCCCAGAGGGCGTGGCAGCTTTTCTGATTCAGACGCTAGCGTTCGACTTCCGCGACCATTTGTCTGGCAAGCAGCTCCATGCGTTCCAGTCCAATGTCAGCTTTGTGCAGGTAGGCGTCGTCAAACTGTGCAGGATTCGCCCAGTAACGGCCATTGATGTCACAGCGCTTTGCCAGTTTGGTTAACCCGAGATCCTGGAGTTCGAAGCCAAGGCGCGTCCATTCAGCAGCCAGCTTCCCCTCGGTGTCGTGTGATACCCTGCCTGCCTCTTTCACTTGCCGGACATAGGCACTGGTTTGGCGAGCCGCAATGATGACTGTGCGCAGTGCCTGCACGGACTGAGCTTTTCTTTTAGCGTTAGCACGACGCAGGTTCAGCAGCCACTGCTTCAGGTGCTTAACCAGTTCCCATAACGTCGTATCGGTAATGACATCCATCGGTATTTTAGTCGCCTGCTTTTGCCAGTCGGCTCAGCTGGCCGTCATGCACTTTTGATAACACAATCAGGGCGGAGATAGCGCCAATGAGCGCCAGCGCCATATCCGATTGCGTGTCCCACATGTAACCCTGCGTCCCCAAAAACGCCTCGGCGTCTTCACCGGTTGCCAGTGCGACCCACCATTCGATCAGTTCGTAAAATGCACTAAACGCAAGGCAGACCGACACAATCATCACATTTCTCCATACCTGACCATTGATGACGTGCTTGCGGATCAGAATTTCTCTGGCCAGCAGCGCCGGCACAAAGCCCTGAAAAAAGTGGCCGACCTTATCGTAGTTATTTCGCTCTGCCCCCCACAGCCCGTCAAACAGCGGCACTTCAGCGTAGGTATAGTGGCCACCTACCATCAGAACGATGCAGTGAAGCAGGATAAACACGTAAAGCAGTGGCGTAAGACGGAATGTCCGGTATGTGGCCGCCAGCAGCGCAAGGCCTGCAACTGCCGGCAGCACTTCCAAAAACCAGGTGAAGTAGTCCCTGGGATTAACCCCGGACCAGATAAATACCGCGGTAAAAATACCTAACCAAAGCCATTTAATGTGACAATACTCCAAGTAGTGCAGCGACATCAGACGCAAGCAATCCGTAACTGGTCACATTACTGTGCCGGGAACAAAAAGAAAAGTATCAGTGAAAGACACACCGCACTGCCCCCTAAACGGGCACAGTGCGGATGTTTATAGCGGCAGGTTATTGATTGCTGGCAAATTTACTCATGTCGCCATGTTTTAGCACGTGGGCCTGTTTGTATTGTGCTTCTGCAAGCTCATACTCATAGAACGCCCTGGCCATCTCGGTATTATTGTTAATCATTTCATAAGCCGCTTTGTACAGATCCCGCTTACGCTCCTGATATTCCCGCCCTTGGGCACTGGCAAGCGAATTGGAATTAAGGATGGTAGGATCATTCAATCCATTCGCCGCGGCTCTGAGTGTTTTCATCATTTCCTCATAGAGCCGCCAGGTAAATGCCGACAGACACACGGTTTTTCTAATTCGGGTACCTGTACGGATGACGCGCTCGCACTCAAACGCCAGATCCTTATCTTCAACATATTTATTAAAGGTCTGAATAAAGTGTTCTGCTTTGGCCATACGAATATCGTAGAAAAATTTCACCGGGCGTTCACCGGTAATTTCGATGACTTCAATATCGAATGACGGCGGTTCAGGCGGGGCTTTGTCAGACAATGCGTAGGTGATGGGAGCCACTGCTAAAAGTGAAAGCAGAGATACAACGTAACCAATGGTTCTTTTCATTTTTCTTTCCTTGAAAACTAAGTAGGTCCTATTAACCATAGTAACTGAATGAAGTTTGTCAAAACGATGGTATCAACACGCGCGTCTGATTAGCGTTATACTTGAACCCCTGCAGTGCAATCAGCAGGTACAACTCGCTGCGAGAATGAGAGGCAACATACTGTATGCGATGTTTTATAGGGCTGGATTTGTCCCCTACCGAAAAGTTATCGCTGGATAGCTGGCGACAGCAGGCGCTGCCTGAAGTCCTGCCGCGCGTGACAGAGGGTAGTGAATTGTCACCTGGCCGGCGCAAACAGCGTCGTGGCTCACAACCTCAGGGGCCCGCAACCCCCTACGCCATACCCGCTGCCAACTATCACATTACGCTGTGTTTTCTCGGCCACATAACACCATCGCAGCATGAACAGGTCATCGCTGCGCTGGACAACGTGGCATGTGAGCCCTTTGCGCTGACGCTGGATACCACCGGCATCTGGAACGGCCCGAAAATCCTGTTTGCGGCGCCGACGTCCCCTCCGCCGGCGCTGATGCAACTGGCGCGTGACAGCCGAAAAGCCGCCCGTCAGGCAGGTATAGAGGTGGAAGGGCGTGAGTACCGGCCGCATGTTACGCTTATCAGAAAGGCCGGCGTCACGTTACCACCACCGCTTTATCCGCCTGACTGCATGGTGTCAGCCCATGCCTTTCACCTGTTTGAGTCGGTGTCTGCCCCATCGGGCGTCACCTATCCTATCCGGCACAGCTGGCCGTTACAGGCAGCAACATCAGTACGTGAAAAGCTGCGACGGGGACTGCTTGACTGATCACACCGGTTAATCAGCGTGAGCGGTCGCTCTGTCGTATTCAGTTTGCACTTAAATTCGGTTGCACATACAGTCAGTAAACAGATTTACAGATCAGATAAGGTCGTCGCCAGTATGAAAAAAACAGCATGTCTATTGCTGCTGGGCGTATACGCTCAGTGGGCATTTGCCGCCCTCTCGCCAGCAGAAAAAGAGGTGGTTGCATATATTGATGCTAACCATAAGGAAGCCGAAGCGCTGCTGGAAAAGTCGGTGAACATAAACAGTGGCACCATGAACTTTGCCGGCGTCAAAGCGGTAGGAGAGCAGTTGATCCCTTACTTTGAGGCCATCGGCTTCAACGCCTGGTTTGAGGATGGTGCTGCGTTTAACCGTGCTGGTCACCTGATTGCGGAGCATGAGGGCGGCAGCGGTCCCAACATTCTGCTGATTGGTCATCTGGATACGGTCTTTGAACCGGACAGCCCGTTTCAGACCTTCACACGCCTTGACGACAAAATGGCCCGCGGGCCGGGTATCGCTGACATGAAAGGCGGCAATATTATTCTGCTGCAGGCATTACGGGCCCTTCATCACAGTGGGCATCTTTCTGGTATGAACGTTAAAGTAGTGATGACCGGCGATGAGGAGCTGAGCGGCGAGCCGCTGTCTGCGTCCAAGCAGGCGCTGGTTGACGCGGCAAAATGGGCAGACATTGCCCTGGGATTCGAAAATGGCGACGGTAATCCGGCAACGGCGAACGTATCCCGTCGCGGCTCGATTGGCTGGACACTGACAGCGACCGGCGTACCGTCCCACTCATCACAGGTATTTCAGCCAAAGGTGGGCGCCGGTGCTATTTACGAGCTTTCCCGTATTCTTCACACCTTTTATCTGGAGCTTAGAAGTGAAGACTTACTGACTTTCAACCCCGGTAAAATAATGGGTGGCACCACCGTCAGTCATGATGTAGCCAATAACAGCGGCACCACGTTTGGCAAGGACAATGTGGTCGCGGAAACCGCGATTGCTACCGGTGACATTCGCGCCGTTTCCGCGCAGCAACTGGCAAGAGTGAAAGCCAAAATGACCCAGATTGTCAGCCAGCATTTACCGCAGACCAGTGCCACCATTACCTTTGACGAGGGTTACCCGCCAATGGGCCCGTCTGAAGGCAACAAAACCCTGCTGACCATGTATAGTGCCGTCAGTGATGATTTGGGATTTGGCAGGGTTGGCCCGGTCAACCCGCTTAACGCTGGTGCCGCCGATGTGTCATTTACTGCCGGGTATGTTCAGATGGCGCTGGATGGTCTTGGCATGGGAGGCACCGCCGGCCATACGGTCAATGAAGCCGCCGATATGACCACACTGTCCTCTCAGGCCAAGCGCGCGGCCGTGCTGATGCTGCGTTTGCAGGACAAATAGCCGGTCAGGCAGGCATGACAGCATGTTGTGCCTGCCGCTGGACAAAATGGAAAGTCAGGGCGTTTGCCCTTTACTTTTAAGGCGTACGCCGATAAAACGGACAGTCCTATTCGATTATTATGTCACCGCCATGCAACAGACGTATCGCCTTGTCATTGACTGCCCGGATCAGGTTGGACTGGTCGCCCATGTTTCACAGTTTCTTGCCGATCACGGTGCGTCCATTGTTGAGGCCAGCCATCATACCGACCTGACTACCGGACGCTTTTTCATGCGTCATGAAATCAGAGCCGATTCCATTAAGCTGGATTACCCCAGCTTTGTTGACGAATTTGCGCCGGTTGCCAATGAATTTCAAATGCAGTGGAAACTCAGCAACTCCGAACACAAGCAGCGGGTTGCCCTGCTGGCCAGTCTGGAATCACATTGCCTGGTGGATATTCTTCATCGCTGGCATACCGGTGAGCTGCACTGTGACATCCCCTGTATCATTGCCAATCACCCCCAGATGAAGCAGTTTGCAGACTGGTATAAGGTGCCGTTTCACTGGGTTGATTTTAAGGCGCTGGGCAAAGAGACGGCCTTCGCCCAGATTGCCACGCTGCTGAATGAGTATCAGATTGACCTGACCGTTCTTGCCCGCTTTATGCAGATTCTGCCAGATACCCTGTGCGATGCATTACGCGGACGCGCCATTAATATTCATCATAGCTTTCTGCCCAGCTTTGCCGGTGCCAGGCCTTACCAGCAAGCCTACGACCGGGGTGTAAAACTGATTGGTGCCACCTGCCATTACGTGACAAAAGATTTGGATGAAGGCCCGATCATCGAGCAAAGTGTCAAACGCATCAGCCACAGCGACTCAGCCGCTGACATGGTTCGAAAAGGCAAGGACTGTGAAGTCACCGCGCTGGCACACGGTGTACGCTATCACCTGGAGGACCGGGTGATTATTCACCAGAATAAAACGGTAGTGTTTGCCTAGTCGCGTTAACAGATTAAAAGGCGCTGGTTATGCAGTAGGATAACGGCTGTTTGAAGAGATGCCCAACAACCATCCAATAAACTTCTTGGTTTCGGCATTACTGTTAAATTGAATATTTTTTTTAGATTTAATGTCAGTAAACACAACTTCATTTTTATTAACCGATATATTTGAAACCGGCGGAGACGCATTCACAAACTTTGTATTTTTGTATATTTTCATGATTTTTCTTTATTAAATTAGCAGTTAAATTCACCATTAATTTCATTATCAATAACTGTACTTAAAAAGGCCGGAATTATCCGACCTTAACGAGAAAGCGTTAGCCTAATAAAACATTGGTAGCTTGTAATCCTTTCTGTCCTTTTTCGACATTAAACGTAACTATCTGTCCTTCACGAAGGGTTTTAAAACCCTCAGATAGAATAGAGCGATAGTGGACGAATACATCATTGCCGGTATCGTTCTGAGTCAGAAAGCCAAAGCCTTTCTCTTCGTTAAACCATTTCACAGTACCAGTGACTGAATGAGACATAATATGACCTTTTAAATTAAACAACGGTGGAATCTCACCGCCAAAAACGATAGATACAACCAGGCTAGTAAAGCAGCTGTATGTCAATAAACGTCTTTAATCTAAAAAAGAGGGGTCAAGAGAAAACAATGCAGTAGTAGGAGGCGTTTTAATTATCTAACGCCCGGCAAGACTACGCCGTAAAATACTTCCTGTCTACTTTTATTTCACTTACTTTTTAACCATAAGAAAAATAGAAAGTTATCCTGAAAATAGTTACCCATTTTTTATATTCGCCAACTAACGGGTCCTCCCACTGCCGCTCTGACTTATACGACAAGGAACCAAACCTTCCGCATTCAGGAAGTCTTTCTGGTATTCTTGCCGCCACTGACAGTTAACTATTCGCTAGAGTTAGGAGCAGCCTCGTATGGGCAAAATATACGTCTTGCACGAAAATAACGATTGGACCATTCATCTTCAGAACCGGTTAGATGAGTTAGCCCTGCCCTATGAGATGTGGCATCTGGATGAAGGCCATATCGACTTGTCGGCGCCACCGCCTGAGGGCGTATTTTACAATCGCATCAGTGCCTCATCACATACCCGCGATCACCGCTACGCACCGGAGTTTACTGAGGCGGTGCTGGCCTGGCTTGAACGCCACCAGCGGGTTGTGATTAACGGTACCCGTGCGTTACGCCTGGAAGTCAGCAAGGTCAATCAGTATATGGCGTTGAATAGTGCCGGTATCCCTACGCCAAAAACACTGGCCGCTGTTGGCAAAGCGCATATTGCGGATGCCGCACAGTCGCTTGGTATGACGCCGTTTATTACCAAACACAACCGCGCAGGCAAAGGTCAGGGCGTGCAGTTATTCCAGTCTGTCGACGCCCTGCAACAGTATCTGGATTCTGCTGCGTTTGATCAGCCGGTCGACGGTATTACGCTGATCCAGCAGTATATTCAGGCACCAGAGCCATTCATCATTCGCCATGAATTTATCGGTGGAAAATTCTTTTACGGTGTCAGAGTCGACACCTCTGAAGGGTTTGAGCTGTGTCCGGCAGATGCCTGTTCCATCGAAGACCGGTTCTGCCCGACCGATGGAGCCAGTGACGCCCCGAAAGCCAAATTTGAAATTCTCAACGACTACCGTCCCGCATTTATCGATGATTTCGAAGCGTTTCTGACCGACAACAATATTCAGGTTGCCGGAATTGAGGTCATCACCGACAAAGACGGCAACTACTACGCGTATGACGTAAACACCAATACCAACTACAACTCTGACGCTGAAGCTAAGGCAGGTAAATTTGCCATGCTGGAGCTGGCCAGGTACCTCAAAGCCAGACTCGACGCGCTGTGACAGCAAAACGCTGCCATTCCCTGATGTAAATCAACATCTGACGGCCTGCTTTAAACGATACTGGTGATCTCACAGAATGATGAGGTCACCGGTATGACTGACAGGCAAACACTGCGACTGATGAAAGCCGCCATGGTTATTGGCATTGTGCTGATTATTGCCGGCCACTACATTGTGAGTTATTCATCGCTGCCGGAGGTGTGGGGTGTTAAGGGCTTTATGCTGGGGGCCTGCATGATGGCCGTGGGTCTTGCGATGTCGTTGCCCACCAAAATGTACCTGACGTTTATCTTTGTGAAACGCGAAAACGACAAACGCCAGGCGCAGGATTAGGGGGCCATTCGCACAGCGTTGCGGCGCAGCCGCAGGTAGTACCAGGCATTAGACGCTGCGAACAGGGCTTCGGTCAGTGCCACGCCCCAGGACTGTGTGATAAGTCCGTACAGGGTAAACAGTCCCGACCCGGCGACCATGCACAGGCGCAGTTCTGGCTCACGGCAGTATAACTCACCAAACCGGTAGAAAATGAACGTCAGCATGGGCAATATTTCAAGCCAGCCCTGATTGATAGTATGCAGGTTAATCACACCGATCATTACCGACATCAGGGTAATCAGTACACCCGTCAGCGCACTGTTCAGCAATCGTTGGGTCGCCAGCCGGTAGCTGGTGCAGCCGCCCGCGACCAGCATGACCAGCATGCCGCCCCACGCCTGCATATACAGCATCAGCAGCGCCATCGACAGACACAGACTGAGATTTAACAGCAGCAGTTTCTTTTCGGTATTCGACCAGAACGAAAGTACGGCGAGCATGACCGGCAAGCCGTGCAAAATAATGTCAGCCATGGGCAGTATCACTGTGAAAATGAAGACGAATCGCGCGCAGTGTACTCCCGTCTGTTTTTCACGCAATCCTTTTTTCAACACTTTGTGACATTTTTTGACAACACCACGGGTGACGCGGCATTGCCTATTCAACCGATGTCTGGCAGGTTTATAAGATAAAGGGCATTTTCGACGCCTTGCCAATCCTCTACACTGGCAAAACACCATTACTATAACGACAACGACATCCGGGAAATACCATGGGAAAATTTAAAACTTCAATGACGGCCCTCGCCGTCGTTCTGGCGCTGGGAGGCTGCTCTGAGCAGAAGGCTCCGGCAGAATCTCAGGCCCAACAACCTGCGGCACAAGCATCACAGCAGGCGGAAGAATTCAGCAATGTGCTGCTTCAGGAATTCAAAGGGCCCTACGGTGGGGTTCCGGCTTTTGACAAAATGAAGCTGGAAGACTTAAAACCGGCACTGGAAAAAGGCATGGAGCTTAACCTGGCCGAAATCGAGGCAATTGCCAACAACCCGGAGCCGCCGACATTCGACAATGTGATTGTCGCAATGGAACGCTCAGGCGAGGCACTAAGCCGTGTGTTTCGTTATTGGGGTATCTGGAGCTCAAACATGTCGAGCCCCGAATTCCGTCAGATTCAGGCAGAGATGTCGCCCAAAATTTCTGCTTTCTCTTCCAAAATCACCCAGAACGAAAAACTGTTCGAGCGGGTTAAAGCCGTCTATGAATCAGATGAGATGGACAGCCTGACCGATGAAGAAAAACGTATCACCTGGCTGACTTACAACAGCTTTGCGCACAACGGCGCAACGCTGGAAGGCGACGCGAAGAAGCGCTACGCAGACATTAACCAGGAACTGGCTACCCTGTACACCAAGTTCTCTAACAACATCCTGGCTGATGAAGAAAACTATGTCACCTTCATTACTGAAGAGCAGCTTGGCGGCCTGCCAGAAACCTTTATTAAGGCTGCAAAAGCCGCTGCTGCAGACCGCGGTGAGCCTGACAAGTACGCGATCACCAACACGCGCTCGTCAATGGATCCGTTTTTGACCTATTCAACCAACCGCGAGCTGCGCGAAAAGGTCTGGCGCACGTACTACAACCGTGGTGACAATGGCGATGAGTTCGACAACAACGACATCATTAAACAGATCCTGAAACTGCGTGATGAGCGTGTTGCTCTGTTGGGGTACGACAACTATGCCGAATGGCGTCTGGAAGATCGCATGGCGAAAAACCCGGACAATGCTATGGATCTGATGATGAAAGTCTGGCCGGCTGCCATCGCCCGCGTAGAACAGGAAGTGGCGGACATGCAGGCCGTAGCGGATGCTGAAGGGGCCAACATTACCATTGCGCCATGGGACTACCGCTTCTACGCAGAAAAAGTACGCCAGGCAAAATACGACCTTAATTCCAATGAAGTTAAAGAATATCTGCAGTTAGATAAATTGCGTGAGGCCATGTTCTATGTAGCAGGTCGTCTGTTTAACTTTAACTTCACGCCGGTTGAAGAAGGCAAAGTGCCGGTATTCCATCCTGACGTGAAAGTCTGGGAAGTGACTGACAAAGACTCTGGCGAGCACATCGGTCTGTGGTACCTTGATCCGTTCGCCCGTAAAGGTAAGCGTTCGGGCGCATGGGCCACCACGTACCGCTCTTACACCACGTTTGATGGTAAAGAAACGGTACTGGCGTCAAACAACTCTAACTTCGTGAAAGGACCTGAAGGCGAGCCTACACTGATTTCATGGGATGACGCAGAAACCTACTTCCACGAGTTTGGTCATGCCCTGCATTTCCTGTCAGCAGATGTCGCTTACCCAACGTCCCACTCTGGCGTGCGTGACTACACCGAGTTCCAGTCACAACTGCTGGAGCGCTGGCTGACCACAGACGAAGTCATTGACAACTATCTGGTGCATTACAAAACCGGTGAGCCTATTCCTGATGAGCTGGTCGCTAAAATCAAGAAAGCGGCCACCTTTAACGAAGGCTTCAAAACCACCGAGTACATGGCATCTGCCATTATGGATCTGAAGTACCACACCACGGATCCGGAAAACATTGACCCGGATACCTTCGAGCGTGAAGAGCTGAAAAAGCTGAACATGCCTGAAGAAATTGTCATGCGTCACCGCTCACCGCACTTCGGTCACGTGTTCTCTGGTGAAGGTTACGCCGCCGCGTACTACGGCTACATGTGGGCAGAAGTACTCACAGCCGATGCCGCCGAAGCGTTTGAGAATGCGCCGGGCGGATTCTACGATAAGGAACTGGCTGACCGTCTGGTGAAATACCTGTTCTCGGTCAGAAACGCGATGGATCCTGCGGAAGCTTACCGCAAGTTCCGTGGCCGTGACGCCAAGGTTGATGCACTGATGCGCGACCGTGGTTTTCCGGTTCCCGCCGCTGACAGCGACGACTAATCGCCTGTGACCCAACGCCGCTCCATTGAGCGGCGTTTTTCTTTTAAGCCTCCTGCCCGTCTGCCGATAAGGACAAGACGGTCGTTCTGTCTTACTATTGTCTGAGCAGTCCACGACTGCCCGCATTATTTTCTAACCAACCTGGTCGGAAGGCATGAGTTTGCGTACGTTCAGTATTAAACAAAAAATCATTTTTTCACTGGTGGTTGCCGTACTGGCGGCATCGGTACTGGTGGGCTCCGCGAGTCAGTGGATTGCCCGGGATTTGGTTACCGAAAAGGTAGAAAATATCGAATTACCCTCGCAGTTAAAACAGGTGGGTAACCGCGTTGACCGTGAAGCCAGCGTCATGGTGTCGGTGGCGCAAAGTATTGCCTCAAACCCGCAAATCATTCAGTGGAGTGCCCGCGGTGCCGACGCCGAAGGTGAACGTATGCTACTGAGCTATCTGCGCCAGGTAACCGACTTTAATGATCTGACCGTGGCGTCATTCGCCGACCGGGAAAGCTACAAATACTGGAATCAGGAAGGCTTTCTGCGGGTGCTCAGGAATGACGAATATGACGGCTGGTTCTTCGCATACAAGGACAGCGGTGAGCCCATATCACTCAGTTTATATAACGAACCCGGGCAGGGTTACCGGTTGTTCGCCAATTTCCAGCAGGTAAACGGACGGGGTATGTCTGGCGTGGCAAAGTCAGTCGACGAGCTGCTGGATATTATGAACAGCGTGAAAATTGCGAAGTCCGGCTTTCTCTATCTTGTTGACGGTGACGGTAATGTCATTGCGCACCCGAATACCAGCTTACTGGGCAAGGCCAAACTGCGTGACATCACCGACACCCGCACTGCATCGGCCTTGTTGGGCAAGCGGGAGTTTGCCATGGCAACCACAGACATTGATGGCGAAGAGACACTGGTTGCCAGCACCTACGTGACCTCTGCAGGCTGGTACGTGGTTGCCCAGGTGCCACGTCATGAGCTGTTTACCTCACTGAATCGCAGCAGCCAGCTGATGATTATCTGGACGCTGGTGATCGCCGGCGGCTTCGCGGTACTGGGGATCTGGCTGGCAGGCAGTGTTACCCGTCCGATTGAACGTCTTGCAGATACTTTTCAGGAACTCGGTCAGGGCGAAGGGGACTTATCCAAGCGCATCGACGTCCCGGGGCAGAAAGAAACCGCCCGCCTTGTTACCGGGTTTAATAACTTTATCTCTAACCTGCATGCCACGATTTCGTCCGTCGCCAGCACAGGTAAAGCGCTGACAAGCCATGCCTCGGATGTGGCCCGCCAGTCGCATACCAGCGCCGACATTACCCAGGCACAGCGTGACAGCACGATGCAGGTCGCCTCCGCGCTGACGCAAATGGGCAGCACGGTTCGCGAAATTGCAGAGTCGGCCACACGGGCCGCACAGCGAGCGCATCAGGCCAACGACAATTCGTCCGCTGGCCGCGCTCTGACACAAAAAGCGGTTAATGATATTCATACCCTGTCACAACAGGTCACTGATGTTGCCGGTGCCATTGAGGCGCTGGATGAGCACACCAGCGAAATTGGCAGCATTCTGGATACCATTCGCGGCATTTCAGAACAGACCAACCTGCTTGCGCTGAATGCGGCCATAGAAGCCGCGCGGGCCGGCGATCATGGCCGTGGTTTCTCGGTTGTAGCGGACGAAGTGCGCAGTCTGGCACAGCGAGCAGCCGAGGCCACCGATGAAATTCAGACCAAAATTGATAAGTTTCAGGTTGATTCACGCCAGGCGGTAACGAAAATGCGCGCCAGCCAGGCCCAGACCGGCCATGTGGTTGACGCCACACAAAATATTGATCAGTTGCTGAATGATATTGCCACCGAAATCGCAGGAATTAATGACATTAACACGCAGGTCGCCACCGCGACTGAACAGCAGTCTATTGTGATTGAAGATGTCAGCCGTAATATCAACGAGATCAGTGGTAGCAGCGAAGATAATCTGGCCGCAATGAAGTCTCTGGTTGCGGTGAGTGAAAAACTGGATGCGCTGGCAACCGAACTGCTTGTGCAGGTTAACCGCTTTCGCCTTTGACCGGTTCAGAACGCCACAGAATAGTGCAGTGACACCTGATTATCCTGGTTACGTTTCCACGGCAGGCTAACGGTCGCATCGTTATCGGACCAGGTCTGGTGCAGTGCGGCCAGCCTGATGGACTGATTTTCGTCGGTATCCAGCGGCATTTCCATATACACACCACTGGTCTGGCTGGTTGGCAGATTCAACTCATCGCCCATCGGCAGTGCAATGCGATGACGAGGCTGGGCTTTATGCATCAGTCCCACCCGATAGCCGCTTTGCTGCCACCAGGCGATAAACTCCACCGACCGTGTCTGTACCTGCTGGCGAAGGGTGCCAAACTGAAGGGTACCGCGATTGTAATGGGCAACCGCTTCAACATTCCAGACTGAAGAAATATCTTTGGTGAACGATAGCTGATACTGGCTCTGACGGCAGCCTTTAAATGAAAAGCGTTGTTTTTCCATGGCCACTTCGATATCGGCTTCGTCCTGTACCAGGGTTTTCAGCCAGGTGACCGGGGCCGGTGATGCAGCACACATGCTCGATGCTGTCGCCATCATCAGACTTAATGTCAGTGTTTTGATTTTCATCATCAACCCCCTCGGTCTCATTCAGCATTGCTGCTCTCACAAAACCCAGTATAGGTTAAATAATATTCAGAAAAGGTATGAAGAACGATTCACAAGAATAGGTTTTGACCATCACTTAGCCAAAAGTGACGTTAAAAAACGTTATATATCAGGAACTAACTCAATAAGCAGTGCGGGTTGCGTATCATCTGCCTCCTGGCTGACCCAATAGCTGCCAGACGGTGACACACAGATACCCTCAGCCTGACGGAAGCCGTCAAGCGGCCACACGGTGATGACCCTGAAGTCTTCACTGATACGTGCGAGAAAGGCATCAAAATTACCAAACGGATCGCTGCGATAGCCAATGACGGCAAACTCGTTACGTACGCTATCCCAGTCGGCGCCGGTAATCACTCCTGGCAGCCCGGTGATCCGGGCCGAAGGGCGCAACTGACTGATATCCTCACCTGGTGCGAAGATGTAGACCCTGGCGTCATAACTTGCCCAGCTCTTTGAAAACAGCAGCAGCTTACCCTCTTTCGCCGTTAGTGCCTCTGCATCGAAATCATGGGCATACGAGGTATTGCGGGCTGGCGTGTTGTCGGCGTAGCCAACGGGGTAAACCGTTTCTTCCTTACTGGCACTGACCTGAATAACAGACAGGTTTTCGCGGTTTCCGTGGTTGTTACCGATGTCTGCGACAAACGCGGTATCCCCTATCATGGTGACCGCTTCCCAGTCGTGATTACGCGCGTGAAGCAGGCGCACATGCTCAACATCCCCGCGGGTATTGATGGTGTATAGCAACGGTGAGTTGCCCGAGTCGTTGATGGTCAACAGCCGCTCGCCCTGACAGAACAGTCCCGACGTTTCACTGAGCGACGGCGGCAACGTCACGCGCTGACGCTCTGTTAACGCAGGTAAATTTTCTGCCACCGATGACACACAGCCTGACAGCATAGTCCATAGCACAATGGCCGTTGTCAGTTTCATCCAGTGCGATGCGGACTTAATCATGGTTACCTGTGTTGTCAGTCGAACCCTGCGAACGCTAACCGCAGGAAAAGTAAGGGTTAAATCTTACACAGGTTTCCGATATAAGGAAATCACTTCATCCGGGCCTTTTTTGATCCTATCCTTAGCTTCATTGGTTCTAATACCTATACTGTTGTCAGGCACTTGCCTGACACGTACAACATCAACCCAACGGAATTACCCTAGAAGGACATCACATTGTCAGATCCACTGGTCTCACTGGTTATGGTCGGGCTGCTGTCTATCAGCTGTCAGTTTCTGGCCTACAAAATTCGTCTTCCTGCCATTTTGCCCCTGCTTGTCACCGGCATCCTGGTCGGGCCGGTTTTCGGCATACTGAACGCTGATGCGCTGTTTGGCGACCTGCTTTTTCCGGTCGTTTCGTTGTCGGTGGCCATTATTCTTTTTGAAGGGTCGCTGACACTCCGGTTTTCTGACATCGCCGGTCACGGCAATATGGTGAGAAACCTCTGTACCATCGGGGTTGCTGTGACCTGGGTGGTCGCCGCCGTAGCTGCACACTACACGCTATCATTGTCGTGGCAGCTCTCATTTCTGTTCGGGGCTATCGTCACCGTCACCGGCCCCACCGTCATTGTGCCCATGCTGCGCACCGTCAGGCCGCAAACCAACCTGTCGAACATTCTGCGCTGGGAGGGGATCATCATTGATCCGATTGGCGCACTGCTCGCGGTACTGGTGTTTGAGTTTATCGTGGCCTCTCAGGAAGCGGCTATTTCGCACACGCTGATTACCTTTGGCAAGACCATCGGCATTGGCAGCTTTCTTGGCATTGCCGTGGGCTACCTGCTTGGTATTGCATTGCGTAAGGAGATGATCCCGCATTACCTTCAAAATACCGCCGTGCTGACGGTCATTCTTGGCGTATTCGCAGCGTCAAATTACGTCGCCCATGAATCCGGCCTGCTGGCGGTCACGCTGACCGGGATCATGCTGGCCAATATGAAAGATGTCGACGTGGAAGACATTCTTGAATTCAAAGAAACGTTGAGCGTGCTGTTGATTTCCGGGCTGTTTATTCTGCTGGCAACGCGACTGGATCTGAACTCGGTGGCAGCGCTCGGTTGGGGCGTTCTGGTTGTACTGGTTGCCATTATGTTCATTGCGCGGCCGCTGTCTGTGCTGGTGTCGGCCATTGGTACCGGACTTAACCTTAAAGAGCTGGCTCTGCTGTCATGGATTGCGCCGCGCGGCATTGTTGCCGCTGCGGTGTCCGCACTGTTCTCGCTGAAACTGGAAGAGATTGGTTATGAGGGTGCCAATATCATTGTGCCCATTGTCTTTTTGGTCATTATTGCCACCGTGGTGGTGCAAAGTCTGACTGCCAAAACCGTGTCGCATCTGCTGGGTGTGCGTGCTCCCGCACCAACCGGCTTTTTGATTTTTGGTGGCAGTAAGTTTAATCGCCTGATGGCCAAAGAGATGCAGAATCAGGGCATTAAAGTGTGCGTGGCAGACACCAACTGGGACGCGATACGGGAAGCAAGAATGATGGAAATCCCCGTGTATTTTGGCAACCCGATGTCAGACCATGCCGCCCGCCATCTGGAAATGGGCATATTCGGCACTGTGCTTATCATGTCGCCGTACAAGCAACTCAACCCCATGATTGCCTATCACTTTGAATACACAATGGGTAAAGACAAAGTGTGGGCACTGACGAACAACGAGCAGTCAACACGTCCCAGTCACCAGGTCAGTGAGCATTATGCGAAGAAGCTGACATTGTTTGACGAGGGCATTACCTATGGCTTTCTTGCCTCTGCGGTCAGCCGCGGGGCAACCGTAAAAACCACGCGTCTGAGTGAAGAATTTACCTTTGAGGATTACCTGGAAAAGTACGGTACCCGCACCACGCCGCTGATCGCCATTGACGCCGATGGTCGTATTCACACCTTCGTAAAAGGCCGTGAACTTAAGCCGCAGTCTGGCTGGCGCATTATTGGATTGATTGAACCCGAAAGCGAAGAAAGTGTGTGAATTGCACCCTGCCGGTAAGGCAGGGTGCTTCTCCCTGGAAAACGAGTAAGCAAGTGTAGTGTGACGCACTACATTATTGTTGATGTTTTACCTGCGTTACGCCGTCGGCAATGTAGTTTGCAAAGGTCTTGCCAATCATATAAAGCAAATAAAAACAATAACTTACATTTTTTCGGCTAAGGGCAAAACCGGAATTCCGGCACATTTTTGTGCATCACTGCCCCATTCAGGGGTTCGTTTTTTGTTCAGCCAGTACATGACTGATGCATTCAAGGGTTTTTGCCAGTGCCCCCTGATTTTCAGTCAGCACCTGCCTGCCTGCCTTTCCTGCCTTATCAGCGCGGTCAGGCTCATCCAGCCAGGTCTGACATTGTGCTGTCAGGCTGGCTGCATCAGATATCAGTACCAGCGCACCACGCTCTATCAGGATGGCGCAGATCACCGGGTTATTATGAATACTCGGCCCCATGACAACAGGAACGCCGACTGCCGCCGGCTCAAGGGCGTTATGTCCGCCACGCGGTGCAACAGAGCCGCCGACAAACGCAACCGTGGCCACCCGGTACGCCGCGTTCAGCTTGCCCATTTCATCGACCAGTATGACCTGACAGTCATCTGGCACCGATGAGGCCTGGCTGGTTCTGACATAACGCAGCGCGCGTTTGTCCAGCAAACCTGCCACATCATCAAAGCGCTGCGGATGTCGTGGCACCAGAATGAGCATTACCTCGTGCCCTGCCGCATTCAGTGATGCGCAGGCATCCAGCAGCAGCGCTTCTTCCGGCTCATGCGTGCTGCCGCCGACGATAACCGGCTTAGCTCCCTGCTCCAGCCCCATAAAGGTCTCGTCCGTGTCCGATGCCCCTGCTGCGACCTGATCAAACTTGATATTTTGTGTCAGCGTGAGCTTGTCTGGTGTAATGCCTAACCTCAGATAGTTCTGATAGTCGCGCTCTCCCTGGGCACAGACATGGGTCAGGTTGTGTAGCATGGGGGTAAATAATGCGCGAATTTTGGCGTACTGTCTGGCCGACCTGTCTGTCATTCGGGCATTAATCACCATTACCGGCCTCGCTTGTTTTCGCGCGGCGCGAAGCAGATTAGGCCAAAGCTCCACTTCTGTGATGAAGATGGCGCGCGGTGATAATCGCGTTAGCCAGGCAGAGATAACGCCCGGAATGTCGTAGGGCAGATAACAGTGAGTGACGGTATCGCCGAAAATCGCCCTGACCCGGTCAGCGCCGGTCGCCGTTGTTGTGCTTATGGTAACGGGCACATCCGGTTCACGTTGCATCAGGGCTTTGATAACCACCGACGCGGCCACCACTTCGCCCACTGAGACACAATGAAACAGATAGCCATCCTTCGGACTGTTTGCAGGCAGACGCCCCAGGCGTTGTATGAGCCTTCGTGCGCTGTCCTGGTCAGTGACACCGGCAATCAGCAAACGGAGGATTGTGACCGGACAGACAAGCCCGAGGATCAGCAGACTATACCCAAAACGGGCAAGTCGCTGGGGCAGCGTTTCTGACGGATGGTTACGCATAGAGGATCCGGGTGTTACCACTGATAGTTCAGTGACAGGCGCGTCTGGTTATCTCCCCAGGGATCGCGCGCCACAAACAGAGTCAGTCCAAGAATGCCGTTCTCAATGACCTCACTGTAGGTGGTTTCCAACTGATAACCGGTATCGAAGGTGATGCGGCCGTCGTCCTCGGTACGGATAACCGACAGGCGGGTATCCACATAACGTTCAGGGCTGATTTCCCAATGTGCACTGACACTGTGCACCGAGCCTCCGGGCGCACGCTGTTCGTTGACCTGTACTGCCCCCCAGTGCCCCATGACAAGGCCGTCATTCACATAGCCGTCACGGTAGATATGGTGTACATACCATAAATCCGTCCAGTGATTGAATTCAAAACGTAACGCCAGATTGTCGGTAATATAGGGAGCAAAGATGCCAAAGCCGGTAGTGGTGTTGCCCAGCTTATAGTTTTTTTCCCCTTCGGTATCCTCACCGCCGTACTCACCATAGATTTCCAGCGGCATTCCCCAGTCAGCGTGGTAACGGAAAGTAATGGATGCCTGCTGGTTACCAAACTCGTAATTAGGATCGCCGCTGCGGTCCTCAATGTTGTCCTTGCCCGCCGGGTTAAACAACGCATCAACGAAGTCGCCAAAACCGGCCTCGCGCTGTCCACCGCCAAACTGCAGAGTACGGTTAACCCCAAAGGTCCAGTTTTCAAATGGCGAGATGCTGATATGGACACCTGCGTGACGCGGTTTGCCCGGGAAAATATCATCGCCCAGGCGAATCTGGTCTACCTCGGTCAGTTCGCTGTAAAACACTTCATAGCGAATATTCCAGTCGGAGATAGGCCGTACATTACTCAGGGTGACAGACGGCGCGGCTTTCGCGTTAGTGCTCATCAGCATGGCACCATGTTTGAACGGTGAATACCAGTGTTCGCGAAAACCAATATCAAGCTGCGCATACTCATGACCAATGCCAATAAAACTGGCCGTTGCCCGAAAGTCATCGGTGTCGCTGTACACGCCACCCGCAGACAACAGCAGATACTCAGAGGGCTGATAGTAGCCTGTCAGGGCAATTTCATACGCGCTGTCGGCGGACTTACCTCGGGCATTTGGCAGATACCCGGGCGCATCGTCAGACACAGCAACTTCTGCGCTGGCCAGCGTTACACCGGCGCCCTGCTGGTAACGCGACAAATACTGCGACACCCGCTTATACAAAACAGGGTGTGACTGTCTGAGTTGTTGCAGCCTCGCCTGAATATCCGCCACTTTATACGGCTTAATCAGCGCATTGCCGGTTGTCAGGGCAATAACCCTGTCAATTTCAGCTTCAACACGCACAGACTGCTGCAGTGGAATGTAATTAGACACACCTGACGCGGCCCACGCAGGCAGAGTCAGCCATGCTGAGCAAAGCAAAGCAGTAAGGGCAGCGCGCGTGTTAACGGGAAATAAGCCTGATCCCATCTGGATATCCTTTTATGCGATAACTGCCGGTCTGTTACCGGCACTCAACTTCTGCGCGGCTACTGCGCGCTCACAGTGGTATGTCACGCCGCTAAGATACACGGATTGGCGACTTTTTTCATCCTCGCGCGCACACGACAGGTCAAATAAAAAACCACGCCAAAGCGTGGTTTTATCGTCATGACAGGTAACGCGATGGTTAAATCTGCTTAACCAGTTTGCCATTCGCCAGGATCTGCCGGTCAGCGACTTCGATGGTCGTTTTATAGTTACCTGCTTCGCCCATCTCAACCATTTCCAGCTCAACATACTGTTCGAGCATCGGTGCCAGTGCCGGCATAGCTTCAGGGGCGTTTTCATCCAGCGCAATATTTATAATGCCGCGAATTTTCTCGCTGATTGTACCCTGCTCAATGGCAGCCATATCGAAGCTGTCGATATCAAAACGGGCATCGGCATTCACTTTGGCGCCGTCATAAACAAACGCCATTTTCTCAACCGACATGACCAGCGGGTTTTTACCCAGCATTGCAATGGTGCTGGCAATAGCTTGCGGGTCTTCCATATCCGGCGTTGATTTAAAGCCCGACAGATAGGTCATTGCGTCCTTACCCATGCCTTCAAAGCTAAACGTCAGCTCAGTATCGCTGAGCGTGGCAGGCGACGGGCCTTCAGCGTTAAAGTGCGCAGACTTGATTCTATAGCGAAGACCAAACCGGCCATCCTCACGCTGCCAGGTGTCGGTGGACACCTGCATATCTTCAATGTTGATGTGATTGCCTGACGCTGGCGCATCAACCTGAATCTGCTTGATATTGAGCCCGGTTTCACCGGTATACAGCAGGCCTTCGAGGTAAGACACATCGCCAAACACTGTCACGGCATCGACCGTCATCGTCACCTGATCGATATGATCATTGATTGTTACGCCATCCCACAAGCCGTCAAATGTACCGCTGGCGTCTGACAAATCCGTATTGCTGGTCAGGGTCATCGGCTTAAGCTCAACGCTGCCCTTTTCGAAGTTAAGGGTAAACGGCGCAGACGTAAACTTCGATGTCATTGTGCCGGTCAGCGCATTAATGGTAGAGGCCATGGTGTAGCTGAAACCATCAAGCTTATCTTTCACCGCCAGCGACACCGGATCATCGCCCATCGTGAACTCGCTGCCACAGGTGATGAACAGCGGCATCAGGTCACACTGATTGGTAATGCTGACGCTGACAGGCGCATCGAGGATGAACTCCGGGTCAATCTGGTCAATCATGGCCTGCGTGACCGTGAAAGTGACTTTGTCGGTGAAGGAAAAAAAGTTCTGCTGAGTGATGTCACGGCCAATGGTCATGCCAATGTCATCGTACACGGGCCTGAACCTGGCAATCTGGTCATCAATTGACTGTTTGTACTGTTCCTTGGTGTACCAGGTGGCACCCGCTCCGGCGGCAACAAGTAGTCCCGCAGCTATAGCAATGCTGGTAATACGCATGAAAGCTCCCTTTAAAGTTATTACGTTCCCTGTTTCGGAAACACGCCGCAACAGACTACATGGGAAGGCGCCAGATGAGAAGCCGTAAACAGTAAATCCGACATTTCAACGCTATGTGGGAAACAGCCGGTCTGATGAAACTAGCGGTCGAAAAAGGCCTCAACCAGTTCGGCGAGTGTTTCATCCAGCTGCGTTTCAAAATTATCGATATCGACGCTGAATGCCGACATGAATTTGGCGGCCTGTGGACGTGAGATAGCCGAGCCCTTTATCTGAAATTCCAATTCGGGGAGTGACTTGTCGTAACGGGGCTTAATGATCCAGCGAATAAAATGGCTGTGGGTATTTTTAATCTGCTGCTTCGCAAAGGTGCAAAAGTCTTCGGCATAATTAATGCCCTCGGGTCCAAGGCATCCCGGCTCTATGCGATAAAGAACAATCAGCTTTTTATAAAGGGGCAGACTGGTTTCCATGTAACCCGCTCATCAACAACCCTGGTAAGTGCAGAGTATTATTGAAAGTGCGCCGCTTTGCCAGTCGGCTTGTTACTGTAACAGGGTTTACGGAATTAGGGCGACGACCGTCTTCTGAAGTTATGAGGCCGACATTTTTTGTACTAGCTAAGACTTGAGCTGACAGTTACCCGTCTTTTCAGATGGCGCTACTGGGACGAGACTTAAAAAGTGAGACAGGCTGAGAGATATCGAAGCAGGGTGGCAGCCCTGCTCCACATGAACCTGAAACGACCGCCTTATCTGATTCAGAACCGATAAGACACATTCGCTGACAACGTTCTGCCCGGCTGTGTAAACTGACCCACATCAGTCTCTGAAGGTAGCCCGGCAATTCGCTCATAAGGCGCATACGCTTTGTCCAGCAGGTTCTCAATAGCCAGGCTGAGTTGCCAGTTTGTGACGGAATAGGTTGCAAAGACATCCACAACACCGTAACCAGCACTCTGGATTAACGGGGAGCCTGCTTCATCTTCCGGCACATCACTCATCGCGTCCGCTATTCGCCAGATACCCGATAAAGCCCAATTGTCAAGCTGATAATTCAACGCCACATTGCCCTGAAACGGACTGATAGTGGCTAGAGCCTGTCCGCTATCTTCATTCGTGCCATCGGTATATATCGCCGCCGTCGATATGTTTAAATTATCATTTATATGGTATCGAGCACTTACTTCAACGCCCTCAATCGTCGCGCCATCAAGGTTTCGATACTGAATGACAGAACGCATCACGCCCGGAATAAAGGTTGGTTCAGTACCGGTTTGTACTGATTCAATAAAGTCATTAAAGCGGGAATGAAAGGCATTAAACTGCATGCTCAGATCATTCCCCTGATAGCGAATACCGGCTTCGTAGCTGTTACTTGATTCTGGCTCGAGGTCTGCATTTGGTAAAATGGCATAAAAAGGTTCCACACCATGACTTTGATATGCCTGATCATGCGGTGGAATTTTGAATCCCCTGACGTATTGCACATATCCAGACCAGGTATCAGAAAATGCGTATTTAACTGCCAGCTTCGGAGATAGCGCCCATTCAGTTATATCCTGTAGCGTCACGTCCTGATAAAGCGGATCTGACTTCGCACGTAGCTGGTAGTAATCAAGTCTGGCGCCGGCAACAAGTGCAAGTTTACTGTTGGCTATCTGAATGTCGTCTTGCAAAAACAGTCCTGCCATAAGTGTGTCTGCGCCGGGGAACGCCTTTTGCCGTTCGTTTTCGAACGCCACTGTTGTATCTGCGTTGATGCGGGTCTTGCGTCGTGGGCGGGACGAATCATAAACGTCGACATCCATTCCATAAACCAGGTTGTGCGTGACGTTCCCGGTCTCTGTCGTTTTTGAAAACAGGCCTCGTAAGCCCATGATATCCTGTTCAAAACCATAGTCATTGAAGTCGGTATAACCGCGCGGGTTAAACCGTACCTGATCGCTCTGTTGATCATAGCGTCCGAAGTAAAGCTGATAAGCTGCGCTGTCGTAAAAGGCGGTAGCGACGTCGCTTTCATAGTCAAAACTGAGTGCCCAGTTCACATCCTGGTTCTCGGTCGCATTCGTCTGAGGGTCAATCACCTGTTCAAGATCCTGGGAAAAGTAATCCAATGTCAGTTTGAACTGGCGCTTGTCATCGAGTTGTCGCACCGACTTTAACAACAGTGCTGTCGATTGCGCTTGTTGACCCGGCAAGGTTTCATTAAAATTCTGAACTTCATTGCCATTGCGATAGGAGAAAACTGCACTGTGCGCCCAGTCTCCACTGCGCACGGCAGCACTCCCCCCCGCTCGCCATTGCTCACTGGTGCCGGTATAACCCGCATTCATTTCAGCGTACTTATCGCCGTCCGAAAGATAATCATCCGGATCTTTGGTAGTAACAATGACAATCCCACCCAGCCCATCAGATCCGTATAGCGAGGAGGCAGCTCCCTTCGCCACTTCAACCTGCCGAATGCTGTCAACGTCAAAGTAATTGCGTCCAACGACAAAATCGCCCTGTGCTGCATAAGCATCATTCACCCTGCGACCGTCTTTGATATAGACCACCCGGTTACCGCCAATCCCCCGAATAGTGACCGTTTGCGGTCCACTGCCACTCCCCGTAGTCGCAATACCCGGATCATAACGAAACATGTCAGCAACACTTGCTACCAACTGACGCTCGATGGCCTCTTCGGTAATCACTGATACACTGCCAGCCACATCTTTGAGTTTCTGTTCCACACGGGAACCACTGACCACCACATATTCTCCATCGAAGGGTTCTGCCAGCGTTGTCCTGGCATTCACAGCCGTTGAAACACTCGTCGCCAGGGTAGCAATAGTAAACATTGCCGGGAGGGATTGGTTCATTCTCGTCCACCTCTAATGATAATGATTCTCATTTATAAAGGGATTTAAACAAAGCCTCGCACCAAAATCAATACTAATGATAACTATTTTCATTTGCATTAAATTACGTATACTAGAAAGCCGGCTAAAGGAGAGTGATATGAATCGGTTAGTGCAACATGTTTTATTACTGGCAATGGTGGCGTGGCAGGCAGAGGCATCCGAGAGATACGTGACTGCCGGCGGCACGCTGACTGAAATAGTCTTTGCGTTGGGCAAAGGTGATGAGGTTGTCGCGGTAGATCAGTCCTCGTCTTACCCACCAGAGGTAAAGCAATTGCCGCAGGTGGGTTATTACCGCGACCTGGCTGCTGAAGGCGTGCTTTCCACAGGGCTAACTCACTTACTGGCACTGGAAGGAAGCGGTCGCGATGCAGCGCTCAGGCATATTGAAAATGCTGGCATCCCGGTAACCCTCTATCCCAAACCTGTAACGCTGGAAGGCCTATACCAGTTAATTCAATCGCTGGCTGATGACCTTGATGCACATCGGCAGGCTGACACCTTAATAGCGTCCTTACAGGCTTCGCTGCCTGGTATTCCGACTAAACGAAACAGAGCAGGTTTGTACCTTCTGTCCGCTGGCGAACGAGGTCTGATTGCTGCCGGGAACGACACGGTACCCCAGCTTCTTTTTGATCTTACAGGTATTGATAATGTTGCCTCTCACAGTGGATTTAAAGCCATGGGCGTGGAAGCACTGGCGGTGAGCCAGCCAGACTTTATTGTTGCCCCCAGCCATGTTGTCGAAGGCGGAGGTGGTCGCAAAATTTTTTGCAAGCAACCCGCACTGGCTATGCTCGAAGCAGCGCAGCAGTGTCGCTTGCTGGTCATGGAAAGTCTGCTGTCATTGGGTATGACACCACGTATCGCCGACGCAATTAAGACCATAAATCAGTTTATTGAGGCAGACTAATGGAACAGGTTGCGCATCTTTACCACGCTTCACAGCAATACAAGTCGCGCTGGGAATTAACGCTGATTGCCGCGTTGTTCGTGCTTGCCCTTATATCACTGGGCTTCGGCCCGGCAGGCTGGGACTGGCGACTGGCGGTAGCCTGGGTAGCGCCCGACCTGTTCAGCGATTTTACCGAGCTACAAATAAATATTGTCTCTCAAATACGACTTCCCCGTTTTTGTCTTGCCGTCATAGTCGGTGCTGTGTTGGCGCAGACCGGTGCGGCAACCCAGGCACTGTGCCGAAATCCGCTGGCCGATCCGTCTATCATCGGTGTCAGCGCCGGTGCAGCGGTAATGGCGGTGGCCACGATTGCGTTTAGTACTGTTTTCGGTTTCAGCGCTGACCATTACTTACCGTATGCTGCATTTGCAGGTGCCCTGCTTGCTACATTGCTGGTTTACCGGCTTTCTGCCCGACACAGTGAAATTAATGTCACCACACTCATACTGGTGGGTGTAGCCCTCAATGCGCTGTCATTCGCGTTGATTGGCCTGTTTAGCTTCTATGCTGACGACAGCGCTCTGCGTCTCATCAACTACTGGACGATGGGCTCACTGGCCGGTGCAACCTGGTCTTCACTACTCCAGACGTTACCACTTTTGCTGATAAGTGCTGCAGGGCTGTTTGTGCTCAGAAAAAGGCTCAGCATACTGTTACTGGGAGAAGCCGAAGCCCGCTATATGGGCGTTAATATCGCGCGTCTTAAGGTTCAGGTTGTGTGTCTGATTGCACTTGGTGTAGGCGCTGTCGTCGCAATGACCGGTATGATTGGTTTTGTCGGCCTGGTTATTCCTCACGTCGCCAGATTGCTGCTGGGAAGCAATATGCAACAAATGATGTTGCTGTGTATGCTATGTGGCAGTACCGTGCTGCTATTGTCAGACTGGCTGGCGCGCATTATCGTCGCTCCGGCTGAACTACCTATTGGCATTATTACCGCACTTATCGGTGCCCCCGTCTTTATTTATCTGCTGCATCGTCAACAGTCGGAGGGCCGGTATGCTTGAGATTTCAAACCTCAGTGTTAAGCGTGGCTACCGAACAATCATTGCCGATCTCGCCCTGTCCATACAACCTGGCCAACTGGTTGCCCTGACAGGAGAAAATGGTGCTGGGAAGTCGACACTATTACATACGCTGGCAGGCACCCATTCATTCATCGGGCAGATCTTATTTGACGAGGTACCTTTGACAGCCTGGTCTGCCAGTGAACTTGCCCGCCGCAGGGCGGTGTTAACCCAGCACATTCAGACGGCATTTAACTTGTCAGTGATTGATGTCATTGCCATGGGCCGCCACCAGATAGCCGAGAGCCGCCAAACCTGTTTTAAGCGAGTTAACGAATTCATTCAGTTGCTCGCGCTGGAGGGACTGGTGTCACGCAGTACCCATCAGTTGTCGGGCGGCGAGTTACAACGCGTTCACATGGCAAGATGTCTGGCCCAGCTGGATGCGTTTGGTGATGCTCACAAACCCGCATTACTACTGCTTGATGAACCCACTTCGGCACTTGATTTACGTCATCAACATACGCTGATGCAACTCGTTCGTCGTTTCGTTGAACAGGGCAATGCCGCCATCGTTGCCATTCACGATCTTAATCTGGCTTCGCTGTATGCCAATCGCGTCTGTCTTTTACACGATAAAAAAGTAGCGGCTTTCGGCTCACCATCAGGCGTGTTTACCGCCAGTCGGCTTGAGTCGGTGTACCACACTCCTATGCATGTCAGCAGTCACCCAACATTACATCACCCCATGATTTATTCAGAACCAAAGGAGAATCTATATGCGAGAACGCGCAATGAGTGAAGCAAAACTACTGCTAAGACAATCGGATACCGGCGTAATTTCAACCATTTCGAAAAACCTGCAGGGCTACCCGTTTGGCTCAGTCACACCCTTCATTTCTGACAGTCAGGGCAATATATACTTATATATTAGTGATATTGCTCAGCACGCCAAAAATATGCAGGCGGACAGCCGAATGAGTCTGACCGTCTTCAGACAAGGTGAGCATGGTGATCAGAATGAGCAGGCGCGAGTCACATTGGTCGGCGATGGCAACATCGTGGATGGCGATAAACACGATGAAGTGCTGGCCAGGTATATCCGCCGTTATCCGGATGCCAAATCCTATGAGCAGGCTCACGACTTCAATATTTGGAAAATCACGGTAAAGCGCATTCGCTACATTGGCGGTTTTGGCAAAATATTCTGGTTAGAACAACAGGAATGGGTTGCTGATGAAGCGCCCTGGGATGCACAGGCAGAGAGTGGAATCATTGAACACATGAACGATGATCACCAGGATGCAATGACTCTCATTCTTCGTCAGGCCACTGGCATCCTGGATGAGCAGGTGGTTATGTCGGGGATCCTGGCCGATGGCTGTTACCTTTACAGTCAGGGTAAGAACCATTTTATTCCGTTCAATGAAGTGTGTCGGGCACCAGGAGATGCGCGAAAAGCGCTGGTAGCACTGACTCAGGCTGCGCGTGCTGCATAAAATAAAAGGTGTTGCTAGCGGGCGCCTTCAAAACCCAACTGGCGCCAGCTTTCATACACGAACACCGATACCGCGTTAGACAGGTTCATACTCCGGCTGTCTGGCAACATGGGAATGCGTACCCGTTGTACTGGTGGCAGTGATTTTTCAAACAGACGTTGCCAAAACAACACAGCCCGCACTCAAATAAAAAGATGCAATCTCAGAATCATCAAATGCCTGTCGGCTTAGCCCAGTCAGAATTGCGAAATAAAAGCAGGTACTGGCCATAATCCGCCGTAGAGGCATTCTCAGCCGCGGTTAATGTCGTCCCAAAGGGAAGTAATTTAACGGGGTGAAACAGTCTCTGAGACTCTCTGTAAGGACTACCCTCATTATCCATTTTAAACAAGGTTTTAGTCGATGATTCAGTGACCATCTTCAAGTCCATAATGCCGTAGGCATAATAGGTAAGCAGGCTGTCGTAGGACACCGGCAATTTCGAGTATTTTCCCTCTGACTGCATAAATGATGGCAGACTGTTGCTATGCACCGTCATATAACTGTCGACAAAGAGCATGTTGATTGACAGTGTCTTTTCCTTAAACCACGCATTTTTCTCACCGATTCGAGAAGCCATGGGGTTGAGGCCCTCTGCAATTGGATGTGTCAGGGTATGGCCTAACCCATAGAACCCATAAACCTTTTTGTTGAACAGATCATAGTGGTCATACAAAGCGATAAGATTGTCGGTCAGTATGGCTTCTCTGTGTACATCGTTCAGTCTGAATTGAATATTTGCCTTCAGGTGATTCAGTTCCCACTGTACTGACTCAGAGATATCTTTTTGCTCCATCAGACCATTTATTGCGGCTAGTGCATCCTTCAGTTGCTCTGACTCGGTTTTACCCTCATCAAAGTGCAACGCGAGTTGTTGGTCGATGTCTGCCAGGTGTTTATAAAGCAGAGAGACATCACGTATTTTATCATTCCCATAATACGTGAATGTTGCGCCTGACTGATACAGAGCGCGCAACCGCTTCCAACGCTTTTTGTAGTCACTATTTTCCCGACCAATATTGACTGCCCAATGAGAAAGAACGCGTTCCAGCAGTGCGTCATCACCTGTGCGGTTATATGTATTCATGAAGTACGCCTGGCTGTAATCCATCTCCGCCAGGTAAGTATCGAAAGCAAATTGTGTTCTAAGATGGGTATAAAACTCGACATCGAAATCTGTTGGTGATGAAAATCCATGTATTTCACCCACAAGAATTAAGTCATTGTTCTGTATATCATCTTTCATCAATTCATAATCAAATGGCTCATTGAGGCTCTTTGATTCTTTATTTTGCTGTAGATAGTCGACGTACTTTGCACCTGAAACGTATTCACTGAAAAAAAATGCACCGTAACTAACAGACCCAAGTACCGCAGCGACGAGTGCGGTAAAAGCAGCTAATTTGATCACTCTCATAATTCATTTCCTGTTTTTTGCTGACGTAAAAAACATATCGCAATCTGGCAGGGTGAAGAAAAGTGAGTGACCAAAACCACTCATTGAGTGATGAAGACAACAGATCAGGGATGAAGTGACGAAGTCAGGGACGAACCTGCAGCCTTTCCATTAACTTGTCGAAGTATGTAGCACCTACAGGGATGGGAGTCTCAGCATTCTCAAGCAATACCTTAGCTTTTCTTTTAGAGCCTGTGACGTTGTTGATTTTCTCTGGGTTTATAATATAGGAGCGGTGAACCTGCACGGCACCAGGCAACTGACTTAGTACATCGGCTAACGTTGTACGCAGTAATACTTCCTGCACCGCGTTATTCTCATTCAGGATATGGATGGCAACATAGTTTTGTTGTGCAACTGCGCAACAAAACCGGGAAAAAGAAACTTCTATGCGTTCATCCGCATTTTCCCCTTCTATCCTGACTACATTTTCAAGGTTGTTGTCTGCAACCTGGGCATGTCCGGTTGCGTCAAACTGTGTCCCTACATGTTGTCTTAATAATACGATGACCGGGAATACAAATACCGCAAACGGCATTACAAACTTAATGATGAATAAGCCGGATTCAACCAGAGTTTTATCTGGCGCACCGAACATCATTGCATGATAGATATTCGTTAATACAGCAATGACTAGGAATAGCATCGCCATGGAAAACGCTTCATTCTGCCAGTGCCAGACGCGGCTACTTTTTAAGTACCACTTTCTTTCAACAACGTAACTCAGCAACAGCGAAATGAATACTACCGCGCCATAACCCATCAGTTTTAGCGATGTACTCAGGTCTGCCTGACGCTGCGTATCAAATGGCTCTGTAAACACCATAAAAAACGCGATCAGACACCCTATACCTAAAGATATCAGTAAATAGTGGCGTGGCTTTTCTACAAACTTCATTGCTTGGCTTACGGCGTAGGCTTCGTTGTTTACTTTTTATCACTAACTCGCACGAATAACGAGCGGGTAAATGGTTACTCCAGTCCACGCTGTGTCTGCAGGTACGCGGCGAAGCTGCCAAGCCAGTGACTGCCCATATAATGCATATCGCCAAGTACCGCATTCAGGCCTGCCTGTCGGTGGGCCTCTACCGCACGGCTCAGCGGCCTGATGCGGGCATCGTTTTCAGGCAGACCGCGAATAATGCCCTCCAGCATCCAGGCACGGCTGGTGTTAAGCCCATCAAGGTGGGCCAGCTTACCGTCGGTTTTGTCTGTAACAACGGCAGGAACCAGCCAGTTATCGCCACTTGTGGCCGTCAGGGTTGGAAAAAAGTCAGATAACCACGCAGCGTAAGCCTTCTTATCCATCACCCGGCGCATCAGGTCGGCTTCGGCAATACACGGTGACAAAAAGTCCTGACCGGACGGCTCATACGCCAGCGGACAGTTTTTGTCTTTCAGGTATAAAGCATTGATACGGTCTTTCAGCAAAGCCTCAAACTCGCCATCGCCAGCAATTCTGCTCCAGTCCAGCATCAGGCCAAAGGCAAATGCGGTCTGACTGTGTTCTCCGGTACGGATAGGAAACGTCAGTTTCGGCAGCCAGTCGCTGATATTTTTCACCGCTTGCTGTTCTAAGGGGCGCAGGTTCTCCAGCCAGATCTTTGCCTGCGGCAATGACGACTGACGCAATTCAGCGGTGAGCTGCAGCAACCAGGCAATACCATAAGGACGCTCGAACGATGCCATACCATCGCGCTGATAATTCGCCAGTTCGCCGGCAATATTGTCCGCAGTAAAACTCTGATCGAGCTTGCTGATGATGGTATCCGCATTCACTTTCCCACTGCTGGTATTCAGCATTCTGACTAACAACCAGTGGCCATGCACCGATGAATGCCAGTCGAAGCAGCCATAGAATGCAGGATAAAGCTCACGCGGGGGCTTTACGTCGTCGTCGCTGATCATGTAGTGCGCAATTTTATTGCTGTATTCCTTGTGAATACACTCAAGCGCCAGTTTGGAAAATACGGCTTCATAACTGTTGTTAGTGTCGGTATCGTCAGCCCATACCGGGTTAACCAACAGCAACAGAATTAGCGAAAGCAAGGTAATGTTCTTTGTCATGTCCTACACCGCACAGCGAACTTGTCGTCAAACCACCATCTTACCTCAGTAAATCAGCTACTGCATGCCTGGGCTAAGTCATAAGAAACATTGATTCCGAACTAATAGCGAGGGCAAATATTCGCCAACTGGGTCTTCAGCACCAACAATCAGGCAAAAAAAAGCGCCGACCAAAGGTCAGCGCTTTTTGGAGATTAGCGGTAGCGATTAAACGCCAGCTTTCTCTACAACGTCTACCAGCATCCAAGATTTGTTCTTAGACAGAGGACGACACTCACGTACAGTGACGGTATCGCCTTGGTTGGCTACGTTGTTTTCATCGTGAGCGTGCAGCTTGGTAGAGCGCTTGATGAACTTCCCGTAGATAGGGTGCTTAACAAAACGTTCTACAACAACAGTGATGGTTTTATCCATTTTGTTGCTAACCACACGACCTTGTACTGTACGAATTTTTTGCTCAGTCATTACGCATCAGCCTTTTGAGTCAGAATGGTTTTAACACGCGCGATGTTACGACGCACTTTCTTCAACTGGTCAGTTTTTTCAAGCTGGCCAGTGGTGTGCTGCATGCGCAGGTTGAACTGTTCGCGAAGCAGATTCATCAGCTCTGCGTTCAGCTCTTCCACACTTTTTTCTTTCAGTTCTGCCGCTTTCATTACATCACCGTCCGAGTTACAAAGGTTGTTTTAAATGGCAGTTTTGCCGCTGCCAGTTCAAACGCCTCGCGTGCCAGAGACTCAGGAACACCTTCCATCTCATACAGAACACGGCCAGGTTGAATCTGGCATACCCAGTACTCAACGTTACCTTTACCTTTACCCTGACGAACCTCAAGAGGCTTCTCAGTGATTGGCTTGTCTGGGAAAACCCGGATCCAGATTTTACCCTGACGCTTAACGTGACGAGTCATAGCACGACGCGCTGCTTCGATTTGGCGAGCAGTCATTCGACCGCGGCCAACTGCCTTCAGGCCATAAGTACCGAAGCTTACCTTGCTACCAGCAACGGCAAGACCACGGTTACGACCTTTGTGCATTTTACGAAATTTCATGCGTTTTGGTTGTAACATGATTTAGCCCTCTCGCTTAGCGCTGCGGCCTTTCTTCTTAGGCTGAGCAGGAGCTTGCTCCTGAGTAGTAGGCAAACCGCCCAGAATCTCGCCCTTGAAGATCCATACTTTAACGCCGATGATACCGTAGGTAGTTGACGCTTCAGACGTCGCGTAATCGATGTCCGCACGGAACGTGTGCAGTGGAACGCGACCTTCACGATACCATTCAGTACGTGCAATCTCTGCACCGCCCAAACGGCCGCTTACTTCAACTTTGATACCTTTAGCACCAAGACGCATAGCGTTCTGTACCGCACGCTTCATAGCACGACGGAACATAACACGACGCTCAAGCTGGCTAGAAATGCTGTCTGCAACCAGCTGGGCATCCAGCTCTGGCTTACGCACTTCTGCAATGTTGATCTGAGCAGGCACGCCGGCCAGCTTAGATACGTGATTACGCAGCTTTTCTACGTCTTCACCTTTCTTACCGATAACCACGCCTGGACGAGCAGTGTGAATAGTTACACGGATGCTCTTCGCTGGACGCTCGATCACGATACGAGAAAGTGACGCGTTTTTCAGTTGCTTCGTCAGGTACTGACGTACCTGATGATCGTTATACAGATTATCTGCATAGTCTGCGGTATTAGCGTACCAGGTAGAAGTCCATGGTTTGCTGATACCCAGGCGTATGCCCGTAGGATGTACCTTCTGTCCCATTATCTACTCCTAGTTATCCGCTACAACCACAGTGATGTGACTGCTACGCTTAAAGATACGATCTGCACGGCCTTTCGCACGTGGCTTGATACGTTTCATTGTTGGGCCTTCATCAACGAAGATTTTTGCTACGCGCAGTTCATCGATGTCTGCGCCTTCGTTGTTTTCAGCGTTGGCAATCGCAGATTCCAGAACTTTCTTGATCAGCGCTGCGCTTTTCTTCGGGCTGAACGTCAGAAGCTCAAGGGCTTTCTCAACGTGCAAACCGCGAACCTGATCCGCAACCAAGCGTGCTTTTTGAGCCGACGTGCGGGCAAAACGGTGTTTAGCTAATGCTTCCATCTTCCTACCCCTTAACGTTTGCTTTTCTTATCCGCGATATGACCGCGGTAAGTACGCGTTGGCGCGAATTCGCCCAACTTATGGCCGACCATTTCGTCGTTGACCAAAACTGGAACGTGCTGTCGACCGTTATGGACCGCAATGGTCAACCCAATCATATCTGGGATGATCATAGAACGACGTGACCAGGTTTTAATTGGTTTACGGTCGTTCTTTTCCACTGCAGCCTCTACCTTCTTCAGCAAGTGAAGGTCAATAAAAGGACCTTTCTTGAGAGAACGTGGCATGGTGAATCCTCGCTATTACTTGTTACGACGACGTACGATAAGCTTATCAGTACGCTTGTTGCTTCGGGTCTTCTTACCTTTAGTAGGAGTACCCCAAGGAGTGACTGGGTGACGGCCACCAGATGTACGTCCTTCACCACCACCGTGTGGGTGGTCAACCGGGTTCATGGCAACACCACGAACGGTAGGACGGACACCGCGCCAGCGGTTTGCACCCGCTTTACCCAGTGAACGCAGCATATGTTCTGCATTACCAACTTCACCGATAGTGGCGCGGCAATCAGACAATACTTTACGCATTTCGCCAGAACGCAGACGCAGTGTAACGTAGTTTCCGTCACGCGCCAGGATCTGAACGTAAGCACCAGCAGAACGTGCAATCTGTGCACCTTTACCAGGCTTCATTTCTACTGCGTGTACAACGGTACCCACTGGGATGTTGCGCATAGGCAGCGTGTTACCGGCTTTGATAGGCGCATCAGAACCAGACTGTACGCTGTCACCCGCTTTCATGCCTTTAGGTGCCAGGATGTAACGACGCTCACCATCTGCATACAGAACCAGAGCAATGTTTGCAGAACGGTTAGGATCGTATTCCAAACGCTCAACTTTGGCTGGAATGCCGTCTTTGTTGCGTTTGAAGTCAATCAGACGATAGTGGTGCTTATGACCACCGCCGATGTGGCGAGTGGTGATACGACCATTATTGTTACGACCGCCAGTTTTGCTGTTCTTTTCCAACAGCGGTGCATACGGCGCGCCTTTGTGCAGGTCATGATTAACGACCTTAACTACGTGACGACGACCGGCAGAAGTTGGCTTAGCTTTCATTAATGGCATTTCTAATCCCCTTCTTACTCAGCGCCACCGACAAAGTCGATGTCCTGACCTTCTTTAAGAACCACGTAGGCCTTTTTCCAGTCGCTGCGTTTACCGAAAGCCATGCCGTGACGCTTGGTTTTACCTTTCACGTTCACGGTACGAACACCTTCAACCTCAACTTCGAACAGTTTCTCAACTGCCGCTTTGATTTCGGCTTTGTTCGCGTCTTTCGCTACTTTGAATACAACTGTGTTGTTCGCTTCAGCAGCCATTGTAGACTTTTCTGAAACGTGTGGTGCTTTCAGCACCTTCAGTAGACGTTCTTCTCTCATGCTAACGCCTCCTCAAGTTGTTTCACTGCATCAGCAGTGATAAGCACTTTTTCAAATGCAATCAGGCTGACCGGGTCGATGCCTGCTACGTCACGTACGTCAACCTTGTACAGGTTACGTGCTGACAGGAACAGGTTCTCATCAACTTCAGGCGTTACGATCAGAACGTCATTCAGTTCTAATTCGTTCAGCTTAGCAATCAGGGCCTTAGTCTTAGGTGAGTCAACACCAAACTTCTCAACCACAACCAGACGGTCCTGGCGAATCAGCTCAGACAGGATGCTCTTGATCGCACCACGATACATTTTCTTGTTAACTTTTTGGTCAAAGTCACGAGGCTTAGCAGCGAATGCACGGCCACCACCAACCCAGATTGGGCTGCGGATTGTACCAGCACGGGCACGACCAGTACCCTTCTGACGCCATGGCTTCTTACCACCGCCACGTACTTCTGCGCGCGTTTTCTGCGCTTTAGTACCCTGACGAGCACCTGCACCGTAAGCAACAACGACCTGGTGTACCAGGGCTTCGTTGAATTCACGTCCAAAGGTCGCTTCGGATACTTCAAGAGCGCTGTTCGCGTCTTTCAATGTTAATTCCATCAGTTCACTCCCCAGACGTTACGCTTTAACAGCTGGCTTAACGATTACGTCGCCGCCTGTTGCGCCAGGTACGGCACCTTTAACCAGGATCAGGTTGTTCTCTACGTCTACACGTACAACTTCCAAAGACTGCGTAGTCACTTGCTTGTTACCAAGCTGACCAGCCATTTTCTTGCCTTTGAAAACTTTACCTGGAGATTGGTTTTGACCAATTGAACCAGGAGCACGGTGTGACAAAGAGTTACCGTGGGTCATGCGCTGAGAACTGAAGTTCCAGCGTTTGATAGCACCTTGGAAACCTTTACCTTTTGATGTACCAGTGACATCAATTTTCTTGGTGTCGTTGAAGATTTCTACAGTGATTTCACTGCCTACTTCAATGTCGGCACCTTCGTTGTCTTCCAGGCGGAATTCAACAAGTCTGCGGCCCGCTTCAACACCTGCTTTAGCAAAGTGACCTGCTTCAGCTTTGTTCACGCGGTTCGCTTTCTTGGTTCCAGCAGTAACCTGAAGAGCGCGATAACCGTCTGTTTCCTCAGTGCGAAGCTGAGTAACACGGTTTGGGGTCGCTTCAATAACAGTCACAGGGATAGACGTGCCATCTTCAGTGAAGATGCGAGTCATACCCACTTTACGACCGACTAGACCAATCGCCATTGTTATAACCCTCTCTTGTTAGCCCAGGCTGATTTGAACATCAACGCCGGCAGCCAAGTCCAAACGCATCAACGCATCAACTGTTTTGTCAGTTGGCTCGATGATGTCTACCAAACGCTTGTGAGTGCGGATTTCGTATTGATCACGCGCGTCCTTGTTGACGTGCGGAGAAATCAGAACTGTATAGCGTTCTTTGCGAGTAGGCAGAGGAATTGGACCGCTGACCTGAGCACCAGTGCGTTTCGCCGTTTCAACGATTTCAGCCGTAGACTGATCGATCAATTTATGATCGAACGCTTTCAAACGAATACGAATTCTTTGATTTGGCATCGATTAAGCTCCAATCGAAAGAACAAAAAAATTCACCCTTTCTCTCCCTTTTATTACCGGGAAGAAAGGATGTGCGTAAACCGATGGTTCCCAATCGGAACCCTGTTCTTCTTCTAGCACGCCTGCAACACAAATCGTCTAATCGACCGAGCGCGTTACGTTGGCAACCACCCTAAAAGCAGTGAGGTCGCGGCTAAAAAGTTATGCCCATAACAGGCAGTGGGCGCGAATTATACAGGGGAGAGCAGATAAAGCAAGGGAAAGTTTGAATAAAAACCGATCAGGGCGGTTTTGCGTTCAGCCGCGTTAAGTCACGTGTTGTCGCTTGCGTTCAACGGGCGAAAAACAGCCTGCCGGCATAACACCGGCAGACACCAACAGGCGGGTTATACCAGGGTGGTAGTAATGTCGATATTACCGCGTGTTGCATTAGAGTACGGACAGACTTTATGCGCTTCTTCTATCAGCATGTTGCCGGTTTCTTTATCAATGCCCGGCAGGCTGACACGCATGTCCACACTGATTGCAAAGCCCACACCGCGGTCGTTCTCACCAATACCCACGTCAGACTCTACGCTGAGGTCATTTGGCAGCGACACCTTCTTCTGCCCGGCAACAAATTTCAGCGCACCGATATAACAGGCGGAGTAGCCTGCCGCGAACAACTGTTCAGGGTTCGTGCCGTCGCCGCCAGCGCCGCCCAGTCCGGCAGGCGTGCTTAACGCTACATCCAGTTTATTATCTGAGGACACCGCGCGACCGTCGCGACCACCGGTGGCTTTTGCCGTAGCTGTGTATAGTGCTTTCATAGTGCATCTCCTTTAATTGAAGCAATTGCTTTACTGACAATGTTATTGCGATAAATATTATTACGCAAGCAAAGATAAAAAGATCACACGACGGCCCTGATGAATTTGTGTACATCACGCTAAGGCAATGTCTATACTGACTTTTCGCTACTCCTTTTCAGGGTTTGCTTATCATCTGTTATGCCTGAATCGATTACAGATACCGCCACATATATAAGAGAAGTTGCGCAGACATTGCGACTCGCGGGCTTTCGGATCCTGCTGGCGTTTTCACTGATGATTACTCTGGTGATTATTGCCACGTCACCAGAGAACAGTGCTATCGCGCTGTTCTTCCCATTATGGTGGTCTGCCATCGCCGTGATTGCACTGCAGTTCCCCCACCTTAGTCAGCTTTGCGCCCGCACGTGGGCCGTAATCTCTATTCCTATGGCGCCGGTGTTAATCATTAACAATGGGCTGATGCCCGCCACCCTGCTGCCGCTGGCGACTATTTTTCCGGTCATGCTGCTGCGCGGCGGATGGCGTCTGATGAGTATGGCGATCCTCGCCGGATGTATTTTTCTGGTACCACTGTACGACGGCCCTATCGATACCGGGATATGGCTGCGGCTTTGTGTGACCAATGTGGTTATCTCTATTCTTATTTACGCGTTGGTCAGCCGCTTGGAGAAGGCGCTGGTAGAAAGCAGAAATAAATCCTACGAGCTTAAACTGGCGCTGGAAAAAGAGCGTCATGCCTCGGCAACACAATCCCGCTTTCTTGCCACCATGTCACACGAGATCCGCACGCCCCTGAACGGCATTCTGGGGTTAACCGATGTTGTGCTGGCCAGGCCGCTGGACGAATCGCAGCGTCCTAATCTTGAGAAGATTCAGCGTTCCGGGCTGCTGCTTAACCGCATATTAAATGACGTCCTTGACCTGTCTAAGCTGAATGCCGGAAAGCTGCTGCTGGAAACCATCACCTTTGATTTAGCCACACTGATAGACGATTGTGTGACCTTCTATCAGCCAGCCGCCGATAAAAAAGGGCTTACCCTGACCCAGCAGGTTGATGAACGGGTGGTTCACGCTGTCAGTGGTGACCCGACGCGTATCGCCCAGGTGCTGCACAACCTGCTCAGCAACGCCATAAAGTTCACTAAGCACGGGGGCGTTTCACTCACCGTCAACGTTGAGCAGCAAATGCCGGACGCGCAGACACTTATCTTTTGTATTGAGGACACCGGCAGCGGCATTGATGCCAGTGTCCACGAGCATATTTTCGAGGCCTTTACGCAGGCCAGTGAGTCTGTAAGCCGGGAATATGGTGGCACCGGCCTGGGCCTGCAGATTGCCAAAAGCCTTGTATCTGCCATGAATGGCGAGATCTGGGTAGCGTCGGTGCCGGGCGAAGGCAGCCGCTTTCATTTTCGCATTACCCTGCCCAAAGCCAGTTCACCGCTGCCTGAAACCAGAAGCGACAGCGACGATGCGCACTACTACGCCCACGTACTGGTTGTTGAAGACAATGAGATTAATCAGCTGGTTGCCAGGTCACTGCTGGAGGAATTCGGCGTGACGGTTGATCTTGCGGCTAACGGACAGAAGGCGCTGGATAAGGTGCGCGCACACCAGTATGACCTGGTTTTTATGGATTTAAATATGCCGGTCATGGACGGCAAAGAGGCTACCCGGCATATTCGCAGACGCTACCCGGACCTGCCAGTCATTGCGCTGACCGCCGCGGTACTGGAGGAAGAAATCAGCGCCGCCATGGACGCCGGCATGAACGCCTACATTACCAAGCCGGTGAAACGTCATGATCTTAACGCCATGCTGGCAACGTTCCTCAAGCGGTAATTTGTGCCCGTAGCGTGTCCAGTTGCTGCTTGAGCTCCAGCAACGTATCGCCGCTGAGTCCGCATGCGTCAAACACACAGCGGTTTACTTCCAGCCCCTTTTGCTTCAGTGCGAGGCCTTTATCGGTCAGCGTAATGGTAAGCGTACGGTCATTGTGAATACCGCGATTGCGGGACAGTAACCCTTCAGCCTCCATGCGCTTTAATACCGGAGTCAGTGCGCCAGGCTTTTGCCCCAGCCGCCGGCTAATCTCGCTAAGACTCACCCCGTCGGTCTCCCACAAAATAAGCATAATGGTGTACTGCGTGTAGGTCAGCCCCAGTGCCTGCAAATGTGGTTTATACAGTTGTGTCATTGCAAGCGAGGTTGCATAGAGAGAGAAACACAACTGATTATCAAGTAACAGACGTTCTGAGTCAGACATCACACTTCCGGCATATCATGTTAGCGACACCCCGCATTCTAGGGTGCCCGACGCTGGCGGGCAATGGCTTATCGTGCAGCTCACGCATGTCTCGCCCTGCGCGTAAAACGACGGCGACGCGGTCGGTATCGTTGCCACAACAGGACCAGTCCGGTCAGGGTGAACAATAACGCCGAGGCGGAGAAACTAATAAGTAACGGGTTATTGATGTCACTGCGTTCGTCGTAATCCATGATATGCAGCATCCAGAAGAAGTCGAACAGGCGCCAGTTATCTGTGCGTACCCGTGTCACCATGCCCGTATCGGGATCCAGATAAAACCGGCTGTTTTGGGCGTCATCCATTTGCACCTGCCACAATGGCGGCGTCAGGGCATGTACTTCCTGAGGCAGAGCGTCGAGCAGCTGCACTGAGACGGCCGTACCGGGTCCTGTATACTGTGCCATGGCAAGCGCTGATACCGTCGTGGCGGTAAGTGGCGCAAGCGTTTCGCCGGTAATTGCACTGACATTCACGTTGCGGTCATTACTACGCACAGAGTAAACCGGCTCGGCGGTCAGCAGACCATTTGTCAGCAACAGTCTGCTGCTAAGCCGCAATGGTGTTTCCCCCGGGTAATCTGACAACACATCGGCAGGTGATACGGCTGCATCCGACCAATTGGCACTGATGTGTTTTTTAAGATGTTCGCCGCGCACTTCCTCAATAGGTAACACCGACATGATAAGGCCACTGAGAAACCACAAAAGAATTTGCAGGGCAAGGATAAGACCTAACCAGTTATGAAGCTTACGGCAGAGTTTGTACACGTGCGTTCCTGTTGAGATGTAATTTACTTATCTCAACAGGAACGGAAGGTGGGGTCAATCTCGGGATTATTCCGTGCCGTCATCGTCCTCATCGTCGTCCGTGTCGTCATCATCGTCACCCTTGCCTTTGTTCATGGCTTTTTTCATGGCCTTGGCATCGGCTCGCTGGGCTTTACGCTCTTCTTTATCCAGCTTCATTTGCGCTTTTTTCTGGGCCATTTTTTCTTTGTGGTCGGCCTTTTTCATTTCGCGCTCGGCTTTTTTCTGCTCGCGCATTTCTTCACGCATTGCTTTGCGGGCTTCGCGCGCTTC